>JAWHFN010000025.1:0-15637 GCA_032565555.1 Streptococcus mitis
TAGTCGGTCCCAAGGGTTGGGCTGTTCGCCCATTAAAGCGGCACGCGAGCTGGGTTCAGAACGTCGTGAGACAGTTCGGTCCCTATCCGTCGCGGGCGTAGGTAATTTGAGAGGATCTGTCCTTAGTACGAGAGGACCGGGATGGACTTACCGCTGGTGTACCAGTTGTTCCGCCAGGAGCACGGCTGGATAGCTATGTAGGGAAGGGATAAGCGCTGAAAGCATCTAAGTGCGAAGCCCACCTCAAGATGAGATTACCCATTCGTAAGAATTAAGAGCCCAGAGAGATGATCTGGTAGATAGGCTGGAAGTGGAAGAGTTGCGAGACTTGGAGCGGACCAGTACTAATCGCTCGAGGACTTTACCAAAAGAGTCAAATATAAAATGCTTATGGTTTAGAAGTTAGAAGAATTGTTATTTAGTTTTGAATGTTCAAAGTAACATTTAATGATTTGGTCATCATTGCGATGGAGATACACCTGTTCCCATGTCGAACACAGAAGTTAAGTCCATCTACGGCGGAAGTACTTGGGGGTTGCCCCCTGGGAGATATGCGAGTGGCCAAGTTTGGGAGTTTAGCTCAGCTGGGAGAGCATCTGCCTTACAAGCAGAGGGTCAGCGGTTCGATCCCGTTAACTCCCATTGGTTGTTTCAGCCATTAATTGAATAAAGAGTTTGGAAGGGTAGCGAAGAGGCTAAACGCGGCGGACTGTAAATCCGCTCCTTCGGGTTCGGGGGTTCGAATCCCTCCCCTTCCATTTTACGGGCATAGTTTAAAGGTAGAACTAAGGTCTCCAAAACCTTCAGTGTGGGTTCAATTCCTACTGCCCGTGTTAATAGAATTATGGCGGGTGTGGTGAAGTGGTTAACACACCAGATTGTGGCTCTGGCATGCGTGGGTTCGATCCCCATCACTCGCCTATTTTATATTATTGGGGTATAGCCAAGCGGTAAGGCAAGGGACTTTGACTCCCTCATGCGTTGGTTCGAATCCAGCTACCCCAGTTACTATTTGCCGGCGTGGCGGAATTGGCAGACGCGCTGGACTCAAAATCCAGTGTCCGCAAGGACGTGCCGGTTCGACCCCGGCCGCCGGTATAGTATTAAAGACAAGGTTTTCGGACCTTGTCTTTTTCTTTTATTTGTTGAATTTGTAACGCTGAGTTACTTAAAATTACTAGTTTTATAACAAATCATCTAATTTATCCGCTAATTTTTGTTGCTTGCTTGGATACAAATGAGAGTATGTATCTATTGTTGTAGTTATAGAAGCATGTCCTAATCTTTCTTTTACGACAAGATAATCTTCTCCTTGGTTTATTAGTAGGGAAGCATGTGAATGCCTGAAGTCATGAATTCTTATTTTTTTTAAAGAACTATCTCTTTGTAATATTTTTTTATATTGTTTTTCGATTGAATCCTTAGTTATCGTAATCGGGCTATTTTGAAATATCTGTAGATCATCTAGGTTGGTTGTAAATTCTTTTAATCTTTCATGCTGTGTTTGCCTCCATTCTTCTAGTGTCTCCACTAGTTTGGTGTTCATGATGATTCTTCGGGTTCCAGCTTTTGTCTTTGTACTACTAATGTGTTCTTCACCTTTTTTAACGTATATTGATTTACTTACATGGATTGTATTTGTAGAAAACTCTATGTCCTTCCACGTTAGAGCAAGAGCTTCTCCGAGTCTTAGACCAGTAAAAAATAGAACTGTGAATAGTAATTTTATATTGTATTCATCGTTGCTAAATAGTGTTAAGAAATGCTTAAATTCTTTTACTGTCCAGAAATTTAATTTTACTTTTTCTATGGGTAATTTTTTCAGTAATCCTACGGGATGTTCCTTGTAAAATCCCTTTCTTAATCCAACATCCAGAATTTTCTTTAGTAAAATTATAATTTTATTAATAGTGTTTGGACTTAGCTTCTTTTCTGAGTTTTGAGTATTTTTATCTCTTAGATGTTCTCTGAATTGATAGATATCTTCATAAGTTAATTTAGCTACATCATCAACTTTTTCAAAATAGTTTTTTATATGCCTGTTATAGTTGTTTTCTTGTGTATCTATATAGCTTTGTTTTCTGTTGTTTATTCTATCCTCTTCTTTTAAGAGATCATAAAGGATATCAATTGATATTTTTGAGTTGAAACTTTTTTCTTTAAGTTCGACACTTCGTAAGTATTGTTCGGCCTCCAATGCTTCTTTTTTAGTTTTGAATCCTTTTCTTACAATTCTACGTTGTTTTAGAGATATTGGATTTATACCATTGGAAACATCAACAATCCAAGTTCCGTCTCTACTTTTACGTAAAGCCATAAGCTACGCTTCTTTCTGGAGTTCAATTCCTAATAGTTCTTCTGCGACACTGGCTGGAATTGTACCAATCCTTTTGTTATCGTAGATGTTAAAACCACGATTCACTAATAGTAATTTGCCGGTATGGATAATCTTTCTTGCAGTTCCTGGAGCAAATCCAAGTTCGATAAGGTCATCTTTTGTTACAGTTTTAATCATGTGATCTCCTTTTCTAATTAGATTAAGTAAGGGGAGGATTAACTCCCCTTGTCTGATATTTATTTTTGTTTTACATCTACTAAATGGATAGCATCTGCCTTGTAATACATTGTCGAACTAATCATAGTAGCTTGTAAATTGTCAAATGTAACTGGTACTTCATCCATTGCTTGGATATAGTCATTATCAACCAAGGCATCTGGATTGTCTACTGAGACTTGGGTTGATTTCTTTTTGAATTGTCCATCCTTAATTGTTACATTGTATTTCCAACCAATGATTCTATCGGTATTAAAACGTCTTTCGCTACCATCTCGGTTTTTGATAATTTCTCCGTTTGCATCTGCTCGGACTTCCGTTTCAAATTTTGGAATAACTTCATCCAATTCAAATTTTGTTCCAATGTTATTAAAATTCCAGTCATTTTGTGAAAGCATTTTTGCCATAATTAATTTCTCCTTTTGATATTTTCTTTGATTGTGGGGATCAAATCCTCTCTTTTAAAGAGAATTGCCCTTTCTATTAATCCACTTGCTAAATCTGGTGGATATTCCATATTGTTGAGTGCGAGATAGTTAGATTTCTCATACTCATGCAGTAAGTTATTGTCGTATAGAAATTTATACGCTTTTAGAATAGCTCCAGAACCTTTATAGGTAAACCATTCTAATTTTTGTTCTAGTTCTGTTTTTGGTTTTGAAATAATGATAGAGACAGGTTTTGAGTGACCTAAAAACTTTTCCCAAGATCTCAAGGGTTTTGAGAAGTGACTATCACTATAGAACCTCACTTTTTCTTTGAGATATCCCTTGGTAAAGTTGAGAAGATCTATTTCTGAATGCAACCATTCTTGAATGAAGTAGTGAGCTTTTTCTTTCCTAAGTTCTAACTCAGTTCTTATCCAATTTTCTATATACCGCTTGCTGATACCGAGCTTCTCAGCTCGTTCTAAGCGTTTATCGTAAATTCTAAGTCTTTCATCATCATTGGGTTTTCTCAAATATAAGGTCTGGCCGATTGTTTCATCTCCGTAGGTATTGTAGTAGGTACTTTTTCCATATATAAAGCGTTTCTTCTGACAAATCTTTAGAAGCTGATTAGGAGTGAAATAGGGTGTTTCATTAAAATCATCTATTGCAATATCAATTCGTCTTACTGAAAATTGATTGTAATTGTAGTAGAGGTTGTTCAGAAACTGTCTTTCGGACAGACTATTTGGATCTAATACCATATCTCTATAGAACTCGAGTGCCTGTCCTGACATGACAAGCATGTAGGACGACTCTTTCGCTCCATAGTAGATACGGATATTTCCATAATGAAGCTGGCTATCATAGTTATAGTATTTAAGGCTCCCTATATTCTCAATAAATAGGTCATAGTCAAGAAATAGAATGTCTTCGATTATTTCTCTTGGCGAAAATTCAGTCTTGTCAAACTGAATTTGAATCCAGTCAAATACAGAACGTAAATGTTCATTTTTTGCCATAGATTTTGATTCAACTTTTTGCCTAATTTTGCCACCCTTAAAATCTGCGAAACCCTTGGCAATACTGAATTCTTTCGATGGTACACCTAACTTGCAGAGGGTGGTGTTACTACACACCCTATCGGTCAAAAATGGTCCGTCCGCATCTACGCTCATTTTCGGCTTTCTGCCTCATGGCTCAGCCGAAAACTCGCTATTAGCCGAACCTATTTTTTGACCTCTTGTTAACAAACCCTAGTAAGCCGGTTTGCATCGACTCTTCAATATCTTGGATTTTCTTTTTTAGGTTGGAATTCTCAATTTTTATCAGTCGCATTTCTCGCTTAAATTCCTGTTTTAAGGCGCTCAGTTCATCGTAGAGCTCATCTATTACTTGGTTTAGGGATTCATGTTCATTGTCTGCTAGACTCCCAAATACGGCTTGTATAGCCTCTTTTAGACCTATTTCAAGTTTTAGTTTAGCTAACTTTTGAAATTGTCTAAGGTCTTCGTCTGTAAAATCATAGGCAACTGTATAACTTAATTGATGAGTTCTGGGATTTCTACTGATAGGAACTTTAATTTTCTTAAATTCCTTGCCACTTATCTCTTTAATCAGTTGAATCCAATTTTTAAGAGTAGAGGTAGAGTTTAGGCCAGAAATTTGATTGACTAACTCTTTATTGGTCATCTTTTTGTGAAACCTCCGAAATTTTCTTGTGCAACTGAAGAGTTTTCTGTGGTATAATTGTTACATAATATGTTTTGATCTTGGAACGAACGGCACATTTGTTTCAAGATTTTTTATTTTGTCGAATCCTACCTCCTTTATTAAAATTTTTTAAATCGACTACTAGTTACATACGCTTTTACCTCCTTTTATGCTATAATATTCTCAATGGAATATTCAATCTCAAAATAAATATTCCTTATGGAATAATTCTATTTTATACCGTTTAGAATATTTTGTCAAGCTAAAATATACGAATAAGAATATCTATAGGAGAATTATGTATACAGAGGATTATAAATTTTCAGAGAGGTTAAAAACTCTCAGAAAATCAAAAAAGTTAACTCAAGTACAAATATCGGAATTAATTGGAGTTCAACAAGGGACATATTCTCGGTGGGAGAATGGAACGTTAGAACCAGGATTAGAATTCGTTGTGAAATTAGCAAATATCTTTGGGACTACTACAGATTATTTGCTGGGACAAAAACCTTATTCAATTATCAGTAGTTTACCTCTAGAACAATTAGATCTTACCAATATTGCAAACTTTTCAAAGGATGAGTTTGATATTTTGAAACATTCAATAGCAGTTTCGGTGGCAAGAAATAAAATAAAGGCAACAGAACTAAAAGATAGAGTTATAGAAAAAAATCAGTTGTCAGAAAAAGATGCAGAACTTTTGAATAAGATTTTTGAAGAAGTTAAAACTTATTGGGAAAATTAGGAGGACGCTAGTCTTCAAAATTCCCTCCCAAAATGTGTCCAAAATATTGACAGAATTCTAGCTTTTCATTATAGTTCTTATGGAACTTTTTTTCTACAACAAAATAGGCTCCATAATATCCATAGGGGATTTACCCACTACAAATAGTATAGAGCCGGTTTTATTAATGTCCTGCATTTCCTAATAAGTTAACCATGACAACACCAATGATAATCAAAATTAAACCGATAATGCTATAAACATTTAGTGTTTCTTTGAAAATCATTACTGCGATAGAGGCTGTCAAAACTAAACCGACAGCTGACCATGTTGCATAAGCTATTCCTAAAGGAATTTTTTGCATTGCTAGTGAGAGGAAATAGAAACAAACGCCATAGCTAAGTAGGGCAGAAACGGTTGGAATAGGCTTTGTAAAACCGTCTGATAATTTCAAAAGGTTAGTTCCCAATATCTCTCCTACAATGGCGATAAAAAGATAAAAGTATGACATGTCTTTAACCTCCTATATGTCATGTTTTTGCTCTAAGAGCTATTATAGCTATCCGTTTTTTATAAATCTTGGCACAAGTCATGAGAATTTGTAGTAAAACTGTGGCAGACACTTTTTCAGAACCAATAGCTGATAAGTTTAGTATATCATAAGATAAATTTTAAAAAAAGTCTTGATTTATTTCAATGTCTTGCGTGGTCTCGATTTTACTGGTAAAATTACTTTTAAGAACTTTAAAAAAGAGGTTTCTATATTTGACAAAACAATGACTTGTTGTCCCGAATGTGGGCATCCTTTGGAGAAAAAATTTTTAAAAGATGAGGGAGATATTCCTTATTGTTCACAATGTGCGAGTTTTCGTTTTCCAGTCTTTAATACAGCAATTAGTGCGATTTTATTTAATGAAAAACATGATAAGATTCTCTTGATTAAGCAATATGACATGGCTGAGCATATTTTGCTAGCTGGTTATGTGTCTAATGATATTCACAACCAATTTCTACAATCATTAAAGGCAATTAATTTAGCCTCTCTTATTACGGATATGGGTAATAAAATTGCACAAAACTAGTCCAAAACTCTTTTTAATAAGGAGTATACTTTCTAGCATTTTATAGTTACTAAAAAGTATCTAAACTTTGGAAGTGATACTAAGTTTTAAAAAATATTATGGAAAAAAAGCTTATAAAATCAATATTTCTGAGATTTAAAACTAATAATATTAGACTCAAAATCCAGTGTCCGCAAGGACGTGCCGGTTCGACCCCGGCCGCCGGTATAGTAAAGAGCTAAGGAACGTAGTTAATCTTCGTTCCTTTTTTATATTATTTTTGCTATAATTATAGTTATTCAAATTTTATTTAGATTAAGAAAGTGTAGGATAGTATGTCTCGTTCTATCGATTTATTAAAACATCGGTATTTGAAAAATATTAAAGAAAATCCTAAATTGTTTATTGGAGTTGAGCTGGAATATCCTGTTGCAAATTTAGAAGGGGATGCTACAAATGTTGAAGTTATTAAGAACTTATTCAGATACTTAGTTTCCACTTTGGATTTCACTGTAGAAAAGGTAGATTATTTTGGATGTCCTATCCAGTTAGTGGATCAGATAAGTCAGGATGCTATTTTATTTGAAGTTTCCTATACAACGATTGAGTTTGCATTTGGTAAGGCCGAAACAATTCAGGAGGTCGAAAATCGTTTTAATAATTATATGGATGTAATTCAGAGAAAATTAGGCGAATCCAATCATGCTATCGTTGGCTGCGGTATTCATCCTGACTGGGATAAAAATGAGAATTGTCCAGTGGCTTATCCACGCTATCAGATGTTGATGGATTATTTGAATTTGAGTAGAAATGTTACTAAATCAGATTTACATCATTTCCCTGAATACGGAGCGTTTATTTGTGGGAGTCAGGTTCAGTTGGATGTTTCAAAGTCTAACTACTTACGAGTGATTAATGCTTTTACCCAAATTGAAGGGGCTAAGGCTTATTTATTTGCAAACTCTGAGTTTACAGGTGCGGATTGGGATACAAAAATCTCAAGAGATATTTTCTGGGAAGAATCGATGCATGGTATCTATCCAGAGAATGTTGGTGTCAATGCTAGCCTCTTTAAAGATGAGGATGATTTTTTTGATTATCTAGATCATTCTGCAATTTTTACTGCGGGACGTGATGGACAAACCTATTATTTTTATCCGATTCAGGCTAGGGACTATTTGGCTACACCTGAAATCCAAGCATTTTCTCTTAATGGGGATGATATTCTTATTTCCCCTCAAGAGAAAGATTTTGAAACTCATCGTAGTTATCAGTACCAAGACTTAACGACTCGCGGAACAGTTGAGTTTCGTAGTGTGTGTACTCAATCTCTAGATAGAACCTTCGCTTCAGCAGCTTTTCACTTAGGATTGTTGGTTAATTTAGATAAGTTAGAAGATTACTTAGAAACAGCACCTTTCTTTGAAGCATTTGGGAGAAATTATAAGTCTTTAAGACGACAATTTTCTAAGAAAAAGCTTACAGATCAGGAAGAAACTGCGATTATAGAGTTTTCAAAAAACTTACTTCTGTTAGCTGAGGAAGGATTGAAGATGAGAAATAAGCAAGAAATGACCTATTTACAGCCTTTGAAAGAAGAATTGGGACTATAATTTCTATTATAAAAGGAGAATTTTCTGAAAAATCATGATATAATGGATGAGACTATAGATAAAGGATAGAGAGTAATGACATTAGTTTATCAATCAACGCGTGATGCCAACAATACAGTAACTGCTAGTCAAGCAATTTTGCAAGGTTTGGCAACGGATGGTGGTTTGTTTACCCCGCTTACTTACCCAAAGGTAGATTTGGACTTTGACAAATTGAAAGATGCTTCTTACCAAGAAGTGGCTAAGTTAGTTTTGTCAGCATTTTTAGATGACTTTACAGCCGAGGAGTTGGACTACTGTATCAACAATGCCTATGATAGCAAATTTGATACTTCAGCTATCGCGCCATTAGTGAAATTAGACGGTCAATACAACCTGGAACTTTTCCATGGTTCAACGATTGCTTTTAAAGATATGGCCTTGTCTATCTTGCCATACTTTATGATAACAGCTGCTAAGAAACATGGTTTGGAAAATAAGATTGTCATCTTGACAGCGACATCTGGTGATACAGGGAAAGCTGCTATGGCAGGATTTGCGGATGTGCCTGGTACTGAGATTATCGTCTTTTATCCAAAGGATGGTGTCAGCAAGGTACAAGAGTTGCAAATGACTACTCAGACTGGCGACAATACTCATGTTATCGCCATTGATGGTAACTTTGATGATGCCCAAACAAATGTGAAGCACATGTTTAACGATGTGGCTCTTCGTGAAAAATTGGCGGCAAACAAGTTACAATTTTCATCTGCTAACTCTATGAATATTGGTCGTTTGGTGCCACAAATTGTCTACTATGTTTATGCTTACGCTCAGTTGGTTAAGACTGGTGAGATTGTGGCTGGCGATAAGGTCAACTTCACAGTGCCGACTGGAAACTTTGGAAATATCTTGGCTGCCTTTTATGCTAAGCAAATTGGCCTACCAGTTGGTAAATTGATCTGTGCTTCAAATGATAACAATGTTTTGACAGACTTCTTCAAGACACGTGTTTATGACAAGAAACGTGAGTTTAAGGTAACAACTAGTCCATCTATGGATATTTTGGTATCTTCAAACTTGGAGCGTTTGATTTTCCATCTTTTGGGAAATAATGCTGAAAAGACAGCTGAACTTATGAATGCCTTGAACAGGCAAGGACAATATGAGTTGACAGACTTTGATGCAGAGATTTTGGACCTCTTTGCAGCTGAATATGCGACTGAGGAAGAAACGGCAGCAGAAATCAAGCGTGTTTATGAGTCAGATTCTTATATCGAGGATCCACATACGGCGGTTGCCTCAGCAGTTTATAAAAAATACCAAGCTGCTACTGGTGATGCGACTAAGACAGTGATTGCTTCAACAGCTAGTCCATACAAGTTCCCAGTAGTTGCTGTAGAAGCGGTAACAGGGGAATCAGGCTTGACAGACTTTGAAGCCTTGGCTCAATTACATGGAATCTCAGGAGTGGCTGTGCCACCTGCAGTTGATGGGCTTGAGACAGCTCCTGTTCGTCACAAGACAACAGTAGCAGCTGCTGACATGCAAGCAGCGGTTGAGGCTTATCTAGGACTTTAAGACAGAGGGAGTAAACTCGGTTGGGAAACCAACTGAGTTTCTTTTCATCAGGAGGAAGGATTGTTTAAGAAAAATAAAGACATTCTTAATATTGCCTTGCCAGCTATGGGCGAAAACTTTTTGCAGATGCTCATGGGGATGGTGGACAGTTATTTGGTTGCTCATTTAGGATTGATAGCCATTTCAGGCGTATCAGTAGCAAGTAATATTATCACGATTTATCAGGCGATTTTTATTGCTCTGGGAGCTGCTATTTCCAGTGTTATTTCAAAAAGTTTAGGGCAGAAGGATCAGTCTAAGTTAGCCTATCATGTGACTGAAGCGTTGAAGATTACATTATTATTAAGTTTCCTTTTAGGAGCTTTGTCCATCTTCGCTGGGCAAGAGATGATTGGACTTTTGGGGACGGAGAGAGATGTAGCTGAGAGTGGTGGTCTCTACCTATCTTTGGTAGGCGGATTGATTGTTCTCTTGGGCTTAATGACTAGTCTAGGTGCCTTGATTCGTGCAACGCATAATCCACGTTTGCCTCTCTATGTGAGTCTTTTATCCAATGCCTTGAATATTCTTTTTTCCAGTCTAGCTATTTTTAT
The DNA here is from genome assembly GCA_032565555.1 of Streptococcus mitis. GTDB lineage: Bacteria > Bacillota > Bacilli > Lactobacillales > Streptococcaceae > Streptococcus > Streptococcus mitis_DM. The sequence goes on from JAWHFN010000025.1 coordinate 10,247, forward strand.
TCTGGACATGGGGATAGCTGGTGTTGCTTGGGGGACTATTCTGTCTCGTTTGGTTGGTCTTATGATTTTATGGTCGCAATTAAAGTTGCCTTTTGAGAAACCGACTTTTGCCTTAGATAAGGAACTATTGACCTTAGCTTTGCCAGCAGCTGGAGAGCGGCTTATGATGCGAGCTGGTGATGTCGTTATTATTGCCTTGGTCGTCTCTTTTGGAACGGAGGCAGTGGCTGGAAATGCAGTCGGGGAGGTCTTGACCCAGTTTAACTATATGCCTGCCTTTGGTGTCGCTACGGCAACGGTCATGCTGGTGGCCCGAGCAGTTGGAGAGGATAATTGGAAAAGAGTAGCTAGTTTGAGCAAGCAAACTTTTTGGCTTTCTCTGCTTCTCATGTTGCCCTTGACGCTTAGTGTCTATGCCTTGGGCATACCACTGACTCATCTCTATACGAATGATTCTCTAGCGGTGGAGGCTAGTGTGCTAGTGACACTTTTTTCACTACTTGGTACTCCTATGACGATAGGAACAGTTATCTATACAGCAGTCTGGCAGGGTTTGGGCAATGCCCGGCTTCCCTTTTATGCGACAAGTATAGGAATGTGGTGTATTCGCATTGGAACAGGATATCTGATGGGGATTGTGCTTGGTTGGGGCTTGCCTGGTATTTGGGCCGGGACCCTTTTGGATAATGGTTTTCGTTGGTTATTTCTACGTTATCGTTACCAGCGTTATATGAGCTTGAAAGGATAGGAAATGCAAAAAACAGCTTTTATTTGGGATTTAGACGGGACTTTATTGGACTCTTACGAAGCAATTTTGTCAGGGATTGAGGAAACTTTTGCTCAGTTTTCTATTCCTTATGATAAGGAGCAGGTGAGAGAGTTTATCCTCAAGTTTTCTGTGCAGGATTTACTTGTGCAGGTGGCAGAAGAGAGAAAGCTGGATGTGGAAGTGCTAAATCAGGTGCGTGCTCAGAGTCTGGCTGAAAAGAATGCCCAGGTAGTCTTAATGCCAGGTGCGCGTGAGGTGTTGGATTGGACAGACCAAGTAGGGATTCGGAACTTTGTTTACACTCATAAGGGAGATAATGCTTTTGCCATTCTCAGAGACTTGGGGTTGGAATCCTATTTCACAGAGATTTTAACCAGTCAGAGTGGCTTTGCGCGTAAACCTAGTTCAGAAGCGGCTACCTATCTGTTAGGCAAGTATCAGTTGGATTCTGAGAAGACCTATTATATAGGGGATCGGACCCTGGATGTGGAATTTGCCCAGAATAGTGGGATTCAAAGTATCAACTTTTTAGAGTCGACTTATGAAGGAAATCACAGGATTCAAGCGTTAGCAGATATTTCCCGTTTTTTTAAGGCTGAGCATAAAAAGATTGTGTCAGTTTTGTGACAGAGACCTAACAAACTATTTCAAGTAACCAAGTTTGTTACAAGGAATGGACAGTTCTGTTAAATAGGCCCGAGAGGGCTTTTTTTCTGCATTTTTTGTGTTATGATAGACAGGTACTCATTTGAAAGGAAGTTGAAAGAATGAAGAAAAGAATATTATTAGCGTCAACAGTAGCCTTGTCATTTGCCCCAGTATTGGCAACCCAAGCAGAAGAAGTTTTTTGGACTGCACGTAGTGTTGAGCAAATCCAAAACGATTTGACTAAAACGGACAACAAAACAAGTTATACCGTTCAGTATGGTGATACCTTGAGCACCATTGCAGAAGCCATGGGTGTAGATGTCACAGTTCTTGCGAATTTGAATAAAATCACTAATATGGACTTGATTCTCCCAGAAACTGTTTTGACAACGACTGTCAATGAAGCAGAAGAAGTCACAGAAGTTGAAATCAAAACACCTCAAGTAGCTTCTAGTGAAGAAGTGACAACTGCGACAGCAGATTTGACAACCAATCAAGTGACCGTTGATGATCAAACTGTTCAGGTTGCAGACCTTTCTCAACCGATTGTAGAAGCACCAAAAGCAGTAGAAACTACAAGAACAAAAGAAGTGGCAACAAGTTCAGAAGTTGCAGAGACAGTTGCTACTGCAGAAGAAGTGGCACCATCTACAGGAACTTCTGTCCCAGAAGAGCAAACAGCCGAAACAAGCAATGTAGTTGCAGAAGCAGCTCCTCAGGCAACGACTCAAGCTGAGAAGCAAGAAACACAAGCAAGCCCTCAAGTTGAATCAGCAGGGGAAGCAACTACAACGCCAGTAAAAGAAAAAACAACCGAAACACCTGCAACAAGTGCAGAAGAAGCAAAAGAAGTAGCCTCATCAAATGAAGCTACAGCAGCAGTTTCTACTTATCAACCAGAAGAGGCGAAAACAGTTTCAACAACTTACGTGGCTCCAGCTGCGCCCGATTATACTGGACTGGCAGTAGCAAAATCTGAAAATGCAGGCCTTCAACCACAAACAGCTGCCTTTAAAGAAGAAATTGCCAACTTGTTTGGCATCACATCCTTTAGTGGTTACCGTCCAGGAGACAGTGGAGATCACGGAAAAGGTTTGGCTATCGATTTTATGGTGCCAGAAAGCTCAGAACTAGGGGATAAGATTGCGGAATATGCTATTCAAAACATGGCCAGCCGTGGTATTAGTTATATCATCTGGAAACAACGTTTCTATGCTCCATTCGATAGCAAATATGGACCAGCTAATACTTGGAACCCAATGCCAGACCGTGGTAGCGTGACAGAAAACCACTATGACCACGTTCACGTTTCAATGAATGGATAAACCAGGCTTGGTAATATCATTTTGACGAATGAGATCTAGCTTTCGTGATAGGAAGCGAGTCTCGTTTGTTTTTTTGTTTGTCAATTTGAATGGAAAATGGGAAGTTTCTGTCTTGTAATGATTTAAGCAACATTCTTGCAATTTATTTTACTTTGCATTATAATTGATTAGTCAACTATTGATAAATCAATAAAAAGAGAGAGGAAGAAATGATAGAGATTCAAGATCTGCTTTATCAACTCCGCTTGTCTGAGCAAGCGAGTACGCAATTGTTTGAAAAAAGACTTGGGATTAGTTTGACACGATATCAGATTTTATTATTTTTGCTGGAGCATTCCCCTTGTAATCAAATGGCAGTTCAGGAGCGTTTGAAGATTGATCAGGCTGCTTTGACACGACATTTCAAGATTTTAGAAAAGGAAGGTTTGGTGGAGCGTCATCGCAATCCTGAAAATCAGCGGGAAGTGTTGGTAGAGGCTACGAAGTACGCTAAGGAGCAGTTAGTGGTGAATCCACCTCTGCAGCATATCAAAGTTAAGGAAGAGATGGAAAGTATCTTAACAGAGTCTGAAAGAACAGAACTCAGCCGTTTATTAAATAAATTGGTTTTGGGTATTGAAAATATAGAAATTTAAGGAGAAATAGATGTCAATTATTACAATTATTTTAGCAACGATCGTTGCTTTGGAGCATTTTTACATTTTTTATTTGGAAAGTATTGTAACGCAATCAGATGCAACTAGTCGTGTTTTTAACATGGACAAGGAAGAACTGGTTCGTCCGTCAGTAAGTTCATTGTTTAAAAATCAAGGGATTTATAATGCTTTGCTAGGAGTCTTTCTCTTGTATGGAATTTATTTCTCACAGAATTTAGAAATTGTGACTATTTTTGTTTTATTTGTGATTGGGGCTGCGGCTTATGGCTCTCTCACAGCAGATAAGAAAATTATTTTGAAGCAAGGTGGACCAGCTATTTTGGCCTTGATTAGTATTTTATTCTTTAAATAAACTTTAATGCCAGTCTGATACTCTCTGGTCCTTTTCACTCCAGAATAAGGGAAATATGTTATACTTGTTTTATTGTCGGAAAAAGAGTTTCATGGAATTGGTTGTAAGGAGTTAGAAATGAAAGTATTAGTGACAGGTTTTGAGCCATTTGGAGGGGAAAAGGTCAATCCAGCTTTGGAGGCCATTAAAGGTTTACCAGCTGAAATCCATGGTGCTGAGGTCAGCTGGCTAGAAGTTCCGACAGTCTTTCACAAATCGGCCCAAGTATTGGAAGAAGAGATGAGTCGTTATCGACCTGACTTTGTCCTTTGTATTGGCCAAGCTGGTGGAAGAACTAGCTTGACACCTGAGCGAGTAGCTATTAATCAAGATGATGCACGCATTCCTGATAACGAAGGTAATCAGCCGATTGACCTTCCCATTCGATCGGATGGTGCTCCGGCCTACTTTAGTAGTTTGCCGATTAAAGCGATGGTTCAAGCTATAAAAAAAGAGGGCTTGCCGGCCTCTGTTTCCAATACTGCAGGGACTTTTGTCTGCAATCATTTGATGTATCAGTCCCTCTATTTGGTAGAAAAGAAATTTCCACATGTTAAGGCAGGTTTTATGCATATTCCTTATATGATGGAACAGGTGGTGAATCGACCGACTACTCCAGCTATGAGTTTAGTGGATATTAGGCGAGGGATAGAAGCAGCAATCGGCGCCATGATAGAACATGGGGATCAGGATATCAAGTTGGTAGGTGGAGAAACTCATTGATAGAAAAAAGCTTGAGGGACAACCTTCAAGCTTTTGGACGTTTTCGAGCCAGTACTGCTCGGTAAAAAATCATTTTATTGATTTGAATGTAGGGTAGGAGTGAGAAACTAGCAATTCCAAAGGTAATCCAATTGAGGACGTACCAAGGAAGGAGTTGTAAGTCTAGGACAAAGCGCTGGAACTTGTAACCTTTCATCAGGAAACGGCTGGTTTTTAGGATTTGTCCTGGTTTGGCTTGTCCTAAGTCTAGGGTGTCACAGAGGAGAAATTCTACCTGTGAATAGGCATAGTATTGTGGAATATAGAGACTATTTCCGACAATCATCAAGAGGATACTTGCTAGAAAGTAAAGACCAAAGATCATGAGGAAGTGCTCGGTTTCAATTGATGTGAGATCCAGATTAGGAAATTCAGGATGAAGGACAACGAATTTCTTGGCTAAAAAGCTACTGTAAAAGAGGAAGTAAATCCCAAGCAAGCTAGGAATGCTCCATAAAAAGAGATAGAAGCGTTTGAGAAGGAGAGTCAAAAAGGTTTGTGAAAAGTGTTCTTCGTTAAAGAGAGTGAGACTATTTTTGACGGATAGTTCTGTATCAGGATTTTTGATGAGTTTCAGGGTTGTATAGACTGAACTGGTTAGAAGTATTGTCCCGATAAAGGAGACTAATAGAGGAAAAAGGTAGGCTTGGAATACATGGCCAAACACACTTAAAAAGGATTGTTCTAAAATAGCCTCGTTGATACGCTTTAAGGGATTAAGGAAGCCAGACAAGATGACCAGCATGCTGGGTAAGAGATAGACGAGAAAGAGACGGGGATTTTCAGTCTGAAATTGTCTGGCCTGCAGACGAATGGTTTTTAAATTAATTTTCGGGTATT
>JAWHFN010000026.1:0-15548 GCA_032565555.1 Streptococcus mitis
CATCCGAAAGCAGGTCTGTCGCCAAAGCCTTGTCTTCTTCATCCGTAGCTCCTCTTGGTCGCGTACCTGCAATCGGATTGGTTGTCACGATGCCATTTTTAACAGAAACCAAACTTTCTGGACTAGCACCGATGATTTGATAATCCCCAAAATCATAGAAATAAAGGTAATTAGATGGATTGGTCACGCGGAGATTTCTGTAGAAGTCAAATGGATTTCCAGTAACTTCTGCTGAGAAGCGCTGACTGAGCACGCATTGGAACATATCGCCATTACGAATCAAGTCACGAGCTGTTTCCACCATTTCCTCAAACTTCTGAGGAGCGATATGCGGTTTGAAGTCTAACGGAGATAGATTCAAGTCTGCAAATTCATTTGGAGCAGGAATGCGTAATTCCTCAAGCACTTGGTTCAAGGCTTTTTCCAAGTCTTCTTGACTACGCTCACTATAGAGAGCATCCTCGATGACATGGATTTTCTCCTTCTTGTGATCAAAGACCATGTAACTCTCATAGACGAAGAAATGCATGTCTGGCGTTCCAATTGTATCTTCTGGAATTTGACCAATTTCTTCATAAAGTGAAATCATATCGTAACCAACAAAACCAATTGCCCCACCACCAAAAGGGAGGTCTAAATGGTGCTGTCTCTTATGAGTCACTTGATAAAGGAAATCCAAGGGATCCCGATCAATCACTTGCCCATTTTGATAAAGGACTCCATTTTCAAACTTAATCTCAAAAACTGGATTATAAGCTAGGATAGAAAAACGAGCTGTTTCCTTGTCTCTCGGAATACTCTCTAAAATAACCTTGTGTTGCCCCTTTAGGCGCATATAAGCCAAGATTGGTGATAAGACATCTCCATGAATGATTCGTTCCATTGTAATTTCCCTTTCAGTTCTACTTCTAGTCCATGGCGACTGTATGAAAAATCCCCACGCAAAATAACTTGCGTGAGGACGAAATTCGCGGTGCCACCTCAATTATAGGATTCCTCCTATCTCTCATTCCTGTCTCAGATACCTCCTGTAACAGGCTGTGCGATAAAGGGCACTCCCTTGAGAATTATGTTTTCTTCTCTAGTTTCAGATGGACCCAACCTTACAGCTTTCTCTGCTTGTTTTCAGCAACCACAAGCTCTCTGTGAGAGAAAAGACTGTAATTTTTCCATCTTTTATTTTTTAGCTTCTAGGTAGTCTGCAATCGCAGCTACGTCCTTGTCTCCACGACCAGAGACATTGATGATGATAATCTCATTTTTACTTAGTTTTGGTGCACGTTTAACTGCTTCTGCAATAGCGTGTGAACTTTCAATCGCTGGGATAATTCCTTCTGTCTTGCTGAGAAGGAGCAGGGCTTGAACAGCTTCTTCATCCGTCGCAGCCACATATTCCACGCGACCTGAGTCTTTGAAGTAGGCGTGTTCTGGGCCAACCCCTGGATAGTCCAATCCAGCTGAGATAGAGTAAACTGGAGCTAGCTCTCCATCTTCCTTAAAGACTGCATAAGTCTTCATGCCGTCGACAATTCCGATACTACCTTTTGTCATAGTAGCTGCGTGCTTGTCTGTATCAAGTCCGTGACCAGCAGCTTCAACCCCAACCAATTTGACTTCTTCATCAGCCACATACTGAGAAAAAGCACCGATGGCATTGGAACCACCACCTACACAGGCAATAACGTAGTCTGGTAAACGACCTTCTTTTTCTAAGATTTGACGGCGAGATTCTTCACTGATGACCTTTTGGAACTCATGAACAATGGTTGGATAAGGGTGAGGACCTACAGCAGATCCCAGAACATAGAAGGCTTCCAAATCATTCATCCATGCTCCAAAGGCTGCATCAACCGCATCCTTAAGAGTTCGTGTTCCCGTTTCAACTGCATGAACAGTTGCTCCCATCATCTCCATACGGAAAACATTGAGACGTTGACGTTCCACATCCTCTGCTCCCATGTAGACATCACAGGCCATACCAAACTTAGCTGCAGCCGCTGCTGTCGCAACACCGTGCTGACCAGCTCCTGTTTCTGCAATTACTCGTTTTTTGCCCATGCGTTTAGCCAAAAGAATTTGTCCTAAAACGTTGTTGAGCTTGTGAGAACCAAGGTGGTTAAGGTCTTCACGCTTGAGATAAATCTTAGCGCCACCTAAGTGCTCTGTCAAACTTTCCGCAAAATAGAGCGGTGTTTCGCGACCTGAATAATCCTTTAAGTAATGGCGAAATTCTGCCAAAAACTCTGGATCATCCTTGTACTTGTCAAATGTCACTTCCAACTCATCCAACAAAGCCTGAATAGGCTCTGGTACAAAACTACCACCAAATTGTCCAAAATAACCTTTAGTTGTCATAAAATTTTTCCTCTTTCTGTATTGATTTCAAGATATGAAAAAGCCCACACACAGAAAATTACTCTGCGTGAGGGCGTTGGTAACGCGGTGCCACCTCAATTATAAAGGGACTATTCCCCTTTACATCTCTGCCTTGTCTAACAACAAGTTGCACTGTAAGGTGTGCGCACCGAATTTTCATTGTTTCAAATTCATTTTTAAAATCAGCCCACTTTCACTACTTCCAACCACCTGTTCACAATCACCACAGGCTCCCTGAAGATCAAAAATAGTTACTTTTCTGATTTGTTGAACTTATTTTAATACTTTGTTTTTTCTTTGTCAAGACTTTTTTACGATTTTTTTGATGAAGCTAGTACTTTTTCAGAAACTGTTTTGAAAGTCTCAATGATATAGTCCACTTCTTCATCGCTTAATTTAGTGTGAAGAGGGAGCGTAATTTCATTTTCAAAGAAGGCATAAGCCTTAGGATAGTTCGCCATATCAAAACCAAGATTCTTATAGGCTGTCAAAAGCGGAAGCGGTTTGTAGTGGACATTGCTTGCAATTCCTGCTTTAGCTAATTCTTGGATAATAAGATTGCGTTCTTCTAAACTCGCTCCTTCTACATGGGTGATGTAGAGGTGGCGTGAAGATTCGACAGTTTCAGTCTTGTGTGCCAATGGATGGATACGAGAACCTGCAAAACCACGATCATAGCGGTTCACGATCTCCTTACGACGTTCTAGCAAACTTGGGTGGCGGTCCAATTGTACCAAACCAAGGGAAGCCATAATATCGGTCATATTACACTTGTAGGCTGGTGTGACGATATCGTATTCCCATGAACCCAGTTGCATCTTAGCAAGAGCATCCTTAGTTTGTCCGTGAAGGGAAAGAATTTGGAACTCCTTGTACATTTCTTCGTCGTCAATCGCTGGATTGGCTTTCCAAGTGGCACTTCCACCTTCTGCAGTTGTAAAGTTCTTAACGGCGTGGAATGAGAAGGAAGTAAAGTCAGCGATAGAACCAGCTGGTTGCCCTTTATAAGTAGATCCCAAAGCATGGGCACTATCAGAAACAATCACGATACGGTTAAAGGCTTTTTGCCACTTGCTTGAAGCGGTAAAGAGATCACGTTTCTTCTCCACAACTTGGAACAAACGGTCGTAGTCGCAAACAATCCCTGCAAGCTCTACTGGGATGATCACCTTGGTCTTTTCAGTGATAGCTTGCTCAAGCAGGTCATAGTCCATCTCAAACGTATCTGCTTGGATATCCACCATGACAGGAGTTGCTCCCACGTGAGTGATGACACTACATGAAGCTGTATAGGTCATGGCTGGAACGATGACTTCATCACCAGGTCCCACTTCCAAAACGCGTAAAATCAACTCAAGAGCGGCAGTCGCAGAGTTGAGGCAGACGGTCTTAGGTGTCTGTGTATATTGAGACAAGCGACGCTCTAGTTCTTTTGTCTTAGGACCTGTTGTGATCCAACCAGAACGCAGGGTATCCGCTACTTCAGCAATTTCTGCTTCCGTAATATCGGGTGGTGAAAATGGAATATTGTAATTTGGCATTGATTTGCTCCTTTTATCTGTACTCATTTTCTTATGACTACTTTATTTTAGCACTTCAAACACGGTTTGAAACATGATTTTGATGTCTCCAAGGAAACTAAACTCTCGGAGATAGGCGAGGTTATAGCGCATCTTTTCAGGAAGGACGTGTTCGACATAGGCCTGGTCAACTGACAAACCTTTCTCCGTCATTTGACTGATGATGGTGTCCTCATCCTTGTAGTTGATGCTGGCTGGAGAGGTAATCCCTGCTGGTAAGAGCAAGGTCGCCATCATTTCAGGGCTATACTGCTCTGTGTAACGAGGTACTTCAGGACGCGTCCCTACAAAGGACATCTCACCTTTAAGAACATTGACCAACTGAGGCAGTTCGTCCAAACGGACACGGCGGATGAAATTCCCAACCTTGGTAATGCGGCTATCGTTAGCAGAAGTCACTAGACTCCCTTTTTTATCCGCATCCGTCACCATGGTACGGAACTTCCAAATCTTGAAAGGTCGATTGTACTGGGTCACGCGCTCTTGCTTGTAAATGACTGGCCCCTTACTATCCAACTTGATCCAAATGCTCAAGATGAGAAAGATGGGAGAGGTCAGAACCAGTACAACCAAGGCCAAAACCCAGTCCAAGCAACGCTTGAAAATCAGCGAACCCTTCCTTTTAGAGACAAGCTGGTAGTAAGACTCAACCTCGCTTGATTTCATTTCCACGGGCAAGTCTTCCCATTTCAGCATGCTGTTTCTCCTTTGTTTTTATTATACTATTTGTCAACATTTTTCATTATACCACAAAATGGAAAAGGCGGTGAAAGAAATCTGTAATTTGAAGGATTTCCTTCTGATACTCAATAAAAATCAAAGTACAGCTTTTAGGTTGCAGATAAAGCTGACCTGGCTTGAATAGATTTTCAAAGAGTATTAAGACATGGCACCTGCCTGCAAGCTATACATTTTGTGATAGGTTCCTCCCAGAGCCAAGAGTTCCTCATGGGTTCCACTCTCGATAATGCGCCCCTTGTCCAAAACATAGATACAGTTGGCGTCTTGGATGGTCGAAAGGCGGTGAGCGATGGCAATGGTTGTCCGTCCCTGTCTCATCTTAGCCAGAGAAGCTTGAACCAGACTTTCTGTTTCAGAGTCAATATTGGCTGTCGCTTCATCCAAAATCAGGATTTTAGGCTGACTGGCGACTGTTCTAGCAAAAGCAAGAAGCTGACGCTGTCCAGTTGAAAAACTCGAACCACGCTCGGAAACAGGTGCATCATATCCCTGAGGAAGTTCCTGAATAAAGGAATCTGCATCCACAAAGGTAGCCGCAGCCTGAACCTGATCATCACTGATATCTTGGTACATGGCGATATTGGACTTGATAGTCCCGTGATAGAGGAAGGGATCCTGCAAGACCAGACCGATATTTTTTCTCAACTCTTCCTGACTGTAGTTCCTAATATCCACACCATCTAAGAGAACTCTCCCTGACTGGAATTCATAAAAGCGCATAAGAACATTGATAATAGACGATTTCCCTGAACCTGTATGGCCTACAAATGCAATGGTTTCACCCTTGTTAACCGAAAAGGAAATATCATCCAGAATCTGATGTTTACCGTCATACGAGAAACACACATGTTCAAAACGAATATTGCCTTCTTGGATTTTGGCTTGCCCATCTTTTTGAAGGGGCTCATAGGTCCTCTCGTCTATCAGGGCAAAGACACGACCTGCAGAAACCATAGAAGTTTGAAGGGTTGAAAAGTTTTGCGTTACTTCAATCAAGGGGTCAAAGAGACGATTGATATACTGGATAAAGGCATACATGGTTCCTGCTGTTATCCCGATAGAAAGGCCACGATAGCCAAAATAAGCCATCAAGACCGCATAACCTAAGAGTTTCAGCAAACTCATGGCAGGTCTCAAAAAGAGGGCATCCAAGGCTACAGAACGGTTGGCATAGACCAAGTGTTCTCGGTTGATCTCATCAAATTCCGCCTGCAGGCGCTTCTCTTGATTAAAGGCCTGGATAATCCTGATTCCCTCGATGTTTTCAGCCAGCTTGCTATTGATATCTGACAAGAGACTTCTGGTTTTCTCAATGATTTTCACTGATTTTTTCCGATAGAGATTGACCAAAAGGAGAATCAAGGGGAGAAAGAGCAAGACTAAAGCAGTCAAACGAAAATCCAACACCAACATGGTATAAAGGGTTGTCAGAAAAATGAAAACTGCTGAGATAAAGCTAGATAAAATCCCTGAAAACATATCGCTGATGGTCTCAGTATCATTGGTCAAACGAGAGACGATGGAACCTGCTGGCGTCTTGTCAAAATAAGACATACCCAGCTTCTCCATATTGGCAAAGGCATCTCGACGAATATCCCTAACAATACTGTAAGACACCCGCGCAAAGAGAAGATTGCCGACATACTGGACCAGAGTTTGTAGGATATAAAGGCCATAGTAGGCCAGCAAAACGGTCACAGCGAGTCGGTTGAGATTGCTGAGATACTGGTCGATAAAGTGGGAAGCCACAAGGGGAATGACACTTTTGATGACCGTCGTCGCTAGGAGAAAACTGAGTGCCAAAAAAGTCAGGAGTCCATAGGGCTTGAGATAGGACATCAAGCGCTTCAATACAGCCCATTGTTCTTGTTTATTCTGCATCTTCTTCTCCTTTCATTTCCAACTGCTGAGACTGGTAGGTTTGGGCATACCAGCCATCCAAGGCTAGCAAGTCATCGTGCCTACCTCGTTCGATAATCTGTCCATTTTGCAGAACTAAAATCAGATCTGCATGGACAACTGCACTGAGACGATGAGCTGTGATAATGGTTGTCTTGTCCTTTCGCGTCTCCTTGAGATTGTCGATGATGGCATACTCTGTCTTGGCATCCACGGCCGACAAAGAATCATCCAAAATCAAGATATCAGGGCCTAAAATCATAGCCCGACTCATGGCCAGACGCTGCTTTTGACCTCCAGAAAGACTGACTCCCTTTTCACCAATCAACGTATCAAATCCCTGAGGCATGGCTACAATGTCTTGGTAAACTTGGGCTAGCTTAGTCGCTTCCTCGACCGCTGAAAGGGGCAAGTTGGGATTGCCAAAGCGGATATTGTCTAAAACTGAAGTCGCAAAGAGGAACTGGTCCTGAGGAACATAGCCCATAAGACTACGAAGGTCTGTCAAACGATAATCGCGAATATCGTGACCGTTTAGGTAAATGGCTCCCTTATCCACATCGTACTCACGCAAGAGAAGCTTGATCAAGGACGTTTTTCCAGAGCCTGTCTGACCAACCAAGCCCAGGGTTTGCCCTTTTCCCAAACTAAAGTGAATATCCGTCAATGTTTCCTCATTTTCAAAGGCAAAGCTATCAATATCGTACTGCAAGCGCCCGTTTTCAATGCCATCTAAAGGAAACTCAGGGTCTTGTACAGGTGATTCCTGAGACAAAAGATCCTCAATCCGTTGGTAAGAAACCTTCCCTCGCTGAGTGATATTAAAGAGGAAGCCAATGGCCATAAGAGGCCAGACCAGCATATCCAAATAGCTGATAAAGGTAACTAGATTCCCAACTGTAATCTGCCCTTTCTGAACCATCAAGGAGCCGACCAAGAGCGTTAAAACATAGGAGGAACCAACAAATAAAAGAACCATGGGGTCAAAGAGACTATCGTATTTCATGGTTTGGAGGTTCTTTTGGAAGGTCAATTCATTGACTGTCTGAAAGGATTTCAACTCGTCCGCCTGATACCCAAAAGACTTGGTCACTTTAATACCTGATACAGACTCCTGCACCTTATTATTGAGTTCAGAAAAGGCAGCCTGTGATTCACCAAAGGCCTTGTGGGTCTTTCTCCCTAGACGACTGGTCGCATAAGCCATGAAAGGCAGGGGCAAAATGGCAACTAAGGTCATTTGCCATGAGATGCTAAAAAGCATGGTTAGCAAGGTCACTAAAGCTGTGATGGAGGCATCCACCGCAGACATAACACCGCCGCCTGCCAGACGGGTTAAGGCATTGATATCATTTGTAGCGTGTGCCATCAGGTCTCCCGTTCGATAGGTCTGATAAAAGGCTGGAGACATTTTTGTGAAATGCTCAAATAAGCGAGACCGCATAATCTGCCCCAAACGGTAGGAGGTTCCGAGGATATACATACGCCAAACATAGCGCAGATAATACATCCCAAAGGCTGCAAGGAGCAAGTAAAATAGGTCAAGAAGGAGGTCCTGCTGGGTTAATTGCCCCGATGTGATGGCATCAATGACCCGCCCCATGACCATAGGTGGAATGAGATTGAGGACGGAAACCAAGACCAGGGCCACAATCCCGACTAGATAACGGCGTTTTTCTAACTTGAAAAACCACCAAAGTTTTTGAATAATGGACATAAAATCCCTTTCTGATTGCAAATGGAAACCTGAGGCCAATACTCAATGAAAATCAAAGAGCAAACTAGGAAACTAGCCGCAGGCTGTACTTGAGTACGGCAAGGCGACGTTGACGCAGTTTGAATTTGATTTTTGAAGAGTACAAGACCCCAGGTTTTTCTTATTCATAGGTTACGACTGTAACAGCACCCTTGTCATACTCAGCGATAAAGATGTTGGCTACATTGTCATGCCCTTGCTTGCTGAGATTATCAAGCAGCCACTCTTCGCTACGACCAATCGATTCCAAGACATCGACTTGGATCACACCGTCAGTCACAACTGGATACTTAGGATTTTCATCTCCCATTTGAACCACGATGAGTTGGCCATTTTGTTCTTGCACAGCTCGTTTAACTTGCTTCATCTGGAAAATCCCTTGGCTACGAAGTTTGAGGGCTACATCCGATGCAGACAAGCCAACTGAACGACAGGCTTCTGGGTCAATCTGCCCATTTTTGATGAGGAGAGTTGGTTTCCCATCAATCAAGCGTTTGACAAAGCGAACATTGTTATTGAGCCACTTTAGGGTCAAAACCAAAATCGTCCACATCATCAAAATCACTGTGTATTGCAGGATACTGATTGAACTATTGTAAATTACCCCACCGATGATACCACCAAGAACATAGTTCTGAATTTGGTCTGTAGCAGAGTTAGGTGCTAGATTCCCCTTTCCTGTCACATTAATAACAAAAACAAGAGAGAAAAGACCCAAGGCCAGTTTGATTAAAATTTCCATATAGTTGAGTGTCATTTGTTTACCTCCACCAATTCAATAGCGTCTGTTTGATTCAATTCTAATTTCTCTAAAAGATACTTGTCTGGTTGGCTCCCGTTCATGGCGCGGTAGAAATTTGGACCTACCTTGACAAGCGCTCCATCAGTGGCAGCTGAAGTATTAACGTAAACTTCTGATTTATCCACCCCCAAGTCTTTGGAAACAACCTCTATGAAATGAAGTGAGGTTTGAAATTGATTGTTAGAGGCTTGATTGGTCTGGTATTTTGAGATTGTTACCAAAAGCATGGCTACCAAGGTCAAGGCCAAAATCATGACCAATTCCCGAAACTTAGTCCCCTTTTTATCTCGATAAGCCTTAAAAGCAAAAAATCCTGTGATAGCTAGGAGCACAATCCCAAAGCCAATCATGATTCCATTTTGTTGACTGATTTGGCTAAGCACATAGTCATATGAGTAAAATTTCATTTATTTTCACTCCCTTTCATAAAATCATTCTTTATTATAAACGAAAGAGAGTGATTTTTCAAACCATACATTGGGGAAATAGACCTTTTTTTGGTATAATAAAATCTATAATCTGAATGAAAAAGGTAACTTTATGAAACTTATCTCATGGAATATTGATTCCCTCAATGCTGCCCTAACTAGTGACTCAGCTCGTGCCAAATTGTCCCAAGAAGTCCTACAAACCTTGGTCGCTGAAAATGCTGATATCATTGCTATCCAAGAAACCAAGCTTTCTGCCAAGGGGCCTACAAAGAAACACTTGGAGATTTTAGAAGAACTCTTCCCAGGCTACGCAAACACGTGGCGCTCTTCACAAGAACCTGCCCGGAAAGGCTATGCTGGAACCATGTTCCTCTATAAGAAAGAACTCTCACCCACTGTCACTTTCCCAGAAATCGGTGCCCCTTCTACCATGGACTTGGAAGGTCGTATCATCACTCTAGAATTTGATAAATTTTTCGTTACCCAAGTTTACACACCAAATGCTGGAGATGGACTCAAACGCTTGGAAGAACGTCAAGTCTGGGATGTCAAATATGCTGAGTATTTAGCGGAGTTGGACAAACAAAAACCAGTCCTTGCAACCGGTGACTACAACGTAGCCCACAATGAAATCGACCTTGCAAATCCTGCTAGCAACCGCCGTTCACCTGGATTTACCGACGAGGAACGTGCTGGATTTACCAACCTTTTGGCAACTGGATTTACGGATACCTTCCGCCACATTCACGGCGATGCTCCAGAACGCTACACTTGGTGGGCACAACGCAGCAAGACTTCTAAAATCAACAATACAGGCTGGAGAATCGACTACTGGCTCACAAGTAACCGCATCGCTGACAATGTGACTAAGTCTGATATGATCGACTCAGGTGCGCGTCAAGACCACACACCCATTGTCATGGAGATTGAGCTCTAAGGAGAAAGCTAATGGACTATCAAGCTGTCATTCCTGAATTTGTAGTATCTGACCTCGAAAAGTCACGCCACTTCTACTGCGACTTGCTGGGATTCTCTGTCGAATACGAGCGTCCAGAGGAGAAATTTCTCTTCCTTTCGCTTGAAGACTGCCAACTTATGCTAGAAGAAGGCAGCACAGAAGAATTAGCCCAACTAACCTATCCTTTCGGGCGCGGTGTCAATATTTCCTTTGGCATTGAAGATGTTCCTCAGCTACACCAAAAACTGCTGGAAGCTGACTATCCTATCCATCGTCCCCTGACAAAAAGAGAATTTCGAGTGGGAGATAGCTTTATATATCCCCATGAATTTGCGATTTTGGATCCAGATGGTTATTTTTTAAGATTTAGCGAGTAGAACAATAAAGATTGGAAAAAGTCTTTAAAGTTAGAAAAAGGCATATTGTCAAGTCTTGAAAAATCTTGATAATATGCCTTTTATGATGGAAAAACCTTCTAAATGTTAGCCAATAAGTTAATTTTTACCCATTTTTATTATATTTGTTCGTTTTTCAAACCAAAACACTAACAAAACATTTGATTTCTAAAGCTATTTAGTGTAAAATAAAAACATTGGCTCAAGCCTATTTGAAATTGAATATCATTTTACTTGTTTATGTCGTGAATTGGCACGACGTTTCTACAAGGTGCCGGAACACCTAACAATAAGTAAGTCAGAAGTGAGGTATGGTCGTTTTTGCCATGCCTATTTTGGGGACTTACTTAGAGATTAAGTAGGTCCTTTTTCTATTTCTTACTAGAAACTCTAAACAAGCAAATGGATTGGCTTTTAGACTTTAGGAGGTCTTATGAAATTATTAGAAGAGCGCATCCTCAAGGATGGGCATATCTTGGGTGATAACATCCTCAAGGTAGATTCCTTTTTAACCCACCAAGTTGACTTTAGCTTGATGCGAGAGATTGGTAAGATTTTTGCGGAAAAATTTGCTTCTGCTGGTATTACCAAAGTCGTGACCATTGAAGCGTCAGGTATTGCCCCAGCCATTTTTACAGCTGAAGCCTTAAACGTTCCCATGATTTTCGCTAAAAAAGCTAAAAACATCACTATGAACGAAGGAATCTTAACTGCCGAAGTTTACTCCTTTACCAAGCAAGTGACCAGCACCGTTTCTATCGCTGGAAAATTCCTCTCACCAGAGGACAAGGTCTTGATTATCGACGACTTCCTTGCTAATGGCCAAGCTGCCAAAGGCTTGATTCAAATCATCGAACAGGCCGGAGCAACAGTCGAAGCTATCGGTATTGTGATTGAAAAATCCTTCCAAGATGGCCGTGATTTGCTTGAAAAAGCAGGCTACCCTGTTCTATCACTCGCTCGTTTGGATCGTTTTGAAAATGGTCAAGTTATTTTTAAGGAGGCAGATCTCTAATGCAAACTCAAGAAAAACACTCGCAAGCAGCCGTTCTTGGCTTGCAGCACTTACTAGCCATGTACTCAGGATCCATCCTGGTTCCCATCATGATTGCGACAGCCCTTGGCTATTCGGCTGAGCAGTTAACCTACCTGATTTCTACAGATATCTTCATGTGTGGGGTGGCAACCTTCCTCCAACTTCAACTCAACAAATACTTTGGGATTGGACTCCCAGTCGTTCTTGGAGTTGCCTTTCAGTCGGTAGCCCCCTTGATTATGATTGGACAAAGCCATGGTAGTGGAGCTATGTTTGGTGCCCTTATTGCATCAGGGATTTACGTGGTTCTTGTTTCAGGCATCTTCTCAAAAGTGGCCAATCTCTTCCCATCTATCGTAACAGGTTCTGTAATTACCACGATTGGTTTAACCTTGATTCCTGTCGCTATTGGAAATATGGGAAATAACGTTCCAGAGCCAACTGGTCAAAGTCTCTTGCTTGCAGCTATCACTGTTCTGATTATCCTCTTGATTAACATCTTTACCAAAGGATTTATCAAGTCTATCTCTATTTTGATTGGTCTGGTTGTTGGAACTGCCATTGCTGCTAGCATGGGCTTGGTTGACTTCTCTCCTGTTGCAGCAGCACCACTTGTCCATGTCCCTACTCCACTCTACTTTGGGATGCCAACCTTTGAAATCTCATCTATTGTCATGATGTGTATCATCGCAACGGTGTCTATGGTTGAGTCGACTGGTGTTTACTTAGCCTTGTCTGATATCACAAAAGATCCAATCGACAGCACGCGCCTGCGCAACGGTTACCGCGCAGAAGGTTTGGCCGTACTTCTCGGAGGAATCTTTAACACCTTCCCTTACACAGGATTTTCACAAAACGTTGGTTTGGTTAAATTGTCAGGTATCAAGAAACGCCTGCCAATCTACTACGCAGCTGGTTTCCTGGTTCTCCTTGGACTCCTTCCTAAGTTTGGCGCCCTTGCCCAAATCATTCCGAGCCCTGTCCTTGGTGGTGCCATGCTGGTGATGTTTGGTTTTGTATCCATTCAAGGGATGCAAATCCTCGCCCGCGTTGACTTTGCTAACAATGAACACAACTTCCTTATCGCTGCTGTTTCAATCGCTGCAGGTGTCGGACTCAACAACAGTAATCTCTTTGTCAGCATGCCAACAGCCTTCCAAATGTTCTTCTCAAACGGAATCGTCGTAGCCAGCCTACTTGCTATTGTTCTCAATGCAGTACTGAATCATAAAAAGAAATAAGAAAAAGAGGTATGAGCCTCTTTTTTGTTTATCTATATCCTTACCTGTCTGTCTTCTGACCTTTGGCCTGTGACAAACATGGTAAAGGTTGCTTTACAGACATTTCTGCCTTCTTGATTGGTAATATCCACATCCACCACACAGGTTGTGCGACCTTGATGGACGCATTCTCCTTTTATTGTCAATACATCATCAAGTTTTCCTGCCTTGAGGTAGTTGATAGAGGATTGGAGTGTCACCCCATCAAGCCCCAGCGAGATAACCACCAAACCACTAATCTGGTCACAAAGGGTAAAAAGATAGCCACCATGGGCATTGCCATAGTAGTTGAGCGACGAGTCCACTACTTTGGTCGTCACCACAACGTGACCATCTCTCATTTGTTCAATTTCGTAATTTTCAAAGGCAGATATAGCGTCAAAATGAAAATCTTTCATCGTTTCCTCCTGATAGTTCAAACGACACTATGATACTACTTTTTATAGGACTGTGCAAGGAGAAAGCTCCTAGTCTGGCAAAATTCCGACCTGCTCTACAAAGCGCATAAAGGCTGCCTGTCCTTGTTCTGTCTGCTTGTAAACTCCTGCATCCTCAAGCACACGAGCAAAGATAGCCCCCACAGAGTCCTTGACAATTTCAAGGGATTTTTCTTTATCCGCTAGGTCTGGATATTTGGCTTTGAGCTGGTCTGCCCATTCCTGATGATAAGTCGCAACTGTATCCCCTTCTCCAACAAGATAGCTGGCGACTTGCTCTACTTCTGCTTTTAGACGTGGTGGCAAAATAGCTAAGCCCATGACCTCAATCAAGCCGATATTTTCCTTCTTGATATGTTGGACATCCTTGTGGGGATGATAAATACCATCAGGATGTTCTGGCGATGTCTGATTGTCTCGCAAGACTAAGTCCAACTCAAACTGTCCATCGCGTTTACGGGCAATGGGTGTTATGGTGTGATGCGGTGTCCCATCAGTCTCTGCCAAAACCTGCTCTGTAGGATCTGAATACTGACGCCATTCTCGCAAAATCTTATCAGCCAAGTTAATCAAATCCTCTTTAGAATCCGAAGTCAAACGTAGCACTGACATCGGCCACTTGACAATCCCAGACTTGACCTGCTCAAAACCAGCAAATCGGAAAGTCTTTTGCAAGGGAGCCAATTCCATAGGAAATACGTGACGGCCTCCCTGATAGTGGTCATGAGTTAGAATAGAGCCTCCCACGATCGGCAAGTCCGCATTTGAACCCGCAAAATAGCCCGGAAACTGCTCCACGATAGCCAACAGACGCTCAAAACTCTGACGACTGA
This sequence comes from Streptococcus mitis, assembly GCA_032565555.1. Classification (GTDB taxonomy): domain Bacteria; phylum Bacillota; class Bacilli; order Lactobacillales; family Streptococcaceae; genus Streptococcus; species Streptococcus mitis_DM. The sequence continues at coordinate 14,525 of JAWHFN010000026.1, forward strand.
TAGCCATGGGACGATGCTGACCATCTAAGAAAATACAGTGCTCATTAAAATAAGCATAGGGCGAATACTGGAACCCCCACTCCTGACCCGCCATTTCAAAACGGATAATGCGGTGATTGCTACGAGCTGGATGGTTGACTCGACCGTGGTAGCCCTCGTTCTCTATACAAAGCTGACACTGGGGATAATTGCTAGCTTGCACCAACTTGGCCGCTGCAATCTCTTTCGGATCCTTTTCAGGCTTAGAGAGGTTGATAGTAATCTCCAGTTCACCGTAATCAGATGGAACACGATAAGCAATATTTTTAGCAATGGCCTTGAGCTTGATGTAGTCATTTTTCTGGCTGAGTTGGTAAAAATCCGCTATTGCCTGTTCGGGAGATTGGGCATAGGTTGCCCAAAAGTCACGATTGACCTGACTCGGACAAGGGGTTGCTAAGTCCATTAGTTCAGCACCGAGAATTTCACGCGCAGTCTGACTATCCTCAATCGTTTCTAATCGAACGGCTTCCTCAACCAGCTGGTCCTTGAGGTCAATCAATTTATCCAGATTCGTCTCAACTTCCAAAACACCGTCTCCCACTCGTGCCAAAACACGATTGGTCAAGTAGATTCGATCCATTTCCTCAAATGAACTTTCAGTAATAACATGTGTTACAAATTTATCTACTAAGGTCACTATAGAGCCTCCTTTTGACTAGTCAAGGACGCGAGTGCCACCTGCAACTTCAGCGATATAGAAACTTGGAGTGTAGCCAACTACTTCTTCGTAGTGTTTGCCAACAGCTTCCTTAAAGGCCTCAACAGTATTTTTTTGCACCAAGGCAATGGCACAGCCACCAAAACCTGCCCCTGTCATACGAGCACCGAGAACTCCTTCTTGTGCCCAAGCTGTGTGAACAAGGGTATCCAATTCCAAGCCAGTTACTTCATAATCATGCTCCAGAGAAACGTGTGACGCATTCATCAAACGACCAAATGTTTTCAAATCTCCTGCTTGAAGGGCTGCTTGCGCTTTAAGGGT
>JAWHFN010000027.1:0-15403 GCA_032565555.1 Streptococcus mitis
CTGAGGTATTGGAACATACTGTCTCTGACCTCTTCGTGGAAAGACTGGATAAATTGCTTGGATTTCCCAAGACCTGCCCTCACGGAGGAACCATTCCTGCCAAGGGAGAACTCCTAGTTGAAATCAATAACCTCCCACTAGCTGACATCAAGGAAGCTGGCTCCTACCGCCTGACTCGGGTGCATGATAGTTTTGACATTCTCCATTATCTGGACAAGCACTCACTTCACATCGGTGATCAGCTCCAAGTCAAGCAGTTTGATGGCTTCAGCAACACCTTCACTATCCTTAGTAAAGACGAGGACTTACAAGTAAGTATGGACATTGCAAAACAACTCTATGTCGAGAAAATCAACTAATTTCTCCAATCCCCTACCAACCCTGAAAGTTTGATTTTCAGGGTTTTCTTATCTATTTTTTATATCAAAAATAGCATAAAAATCTAGTTATCCGCATAAAAACTGGACTTATCACACTTTATCAAGGTCAAAACCACTCAATTTACTACTAATTTACTACTTATGAATGAGCTTTGATACGACGATTTATCCTTGAAAAGTGAAGATATAAAGATACTTCCAATAAAATTTGAATATTTAATAGGTAGACACTTCAAAAAATGAGGTGTCTATTTTTTTACCCGATTTTGAAAGGAAGTGAACTTATGAAAACAAAAAATCAAGAATCAAAAGGTCGTTCCCCACTCTTTAAGACCATCAAACATTCATTCAGCCAATAAAAAAGAAAGGATAGGTAAAAATATGGAACTTAAATTTGTGATTCCCAACATGGAAAAAACATTCGGCAATTTAGAATTTGCTGGCGAGGATAAAGTCGTTCAGCGAAGAATCAACGGACGGCTAACTGTCTTATCAAGAAGCTATAATCTCTATTCTGATGTTCAAAGAGCAGATGATATTGTGGTGGTGCTTCCTGCTGAAGCTGGCGAAAAACATTTCGGCTTTGAGGAACGTGTGAAGTTAGTCAATCCACGTATTACCGCAGAGGGCTACAAAATCGGCACTCGTGGTTTTACAAATTACCTTTTACATGCTGACGACATGATAAAAGAATAAAGAAAGAGAGGAAAAATGATGAGATTAGCAAATGGCATTGTATTAGATAAAGACACGACTTTTGGAGAATTGAAATTCTCTGCTCTACGTCGTGAAGTGAGAATCCAAAATGAAGACGGGTCGGTTTCAGATGAAATCAAGGAACGTACCTATGACTTAAAATCCAAAGGACAAGGACGCATGATTCAAGTAAGTATTCCTGCCAGCGTGCCTTTGAAAGAGTTTGATTATAACGCACGGGTGGAACTTATCAATCCCATTGCGGACACCGTTGCTACTGCCACCTATCAAGGAGCAGATGTTGACTGGTATATCAAGGCAGACGATATTGTGCTGACAAAGGATTCTAGTTCATTCAAAGCTCAACCACAAGCAAAGAAAGAACCGACACAAGACAAATAGTCGCTAGGTAGAAAGGAGACTTTTTCGCATGAAACAGCGTGGTAAAAGGATTCGCCCATCTGGTAAAGATTTAGTCTTTCATTTTACGATAGCGTCACTCCTGCCTGTTTTCCTGCTGGTTGTCGGACTGTTTCATGTGAAGACAATCCAGCAGATCAACTGGCAGGATTTTAACCTATCACAAGCAGATAAGATTGACATTCCCTATTTAATTATCAGTTTCAGTGTCGCAATTCTTATCTGCTTGCTGGTAGCGTTTGTATTCAAACGGGTTCGCTATGATACGGTTAAACAACTTTACCACCGTCAAAAACTGGCAAAGATGATACTTGAAAACAAGTGGTATGAATCTGAACAGGTCAAAACAGAGGGTTTCTTTAAAGATAGTGCTGGTCGTACAAAGGAAAAGATAACCTACTTCCCTAAAATGTATTATCGACTTAAAAATGGCTTGATACAGATACGGGTGGAAATCACGCTGGGAAAATATCAAGACCAACTCTTACACTTGGAAAAGAAATTAGAGAGTGGCTTGTACTGTGAGCTGACGGATAAAGAGTTAAAGGATTCCTATGTGGAATATACTTTGCTCTATGACACCATAGCCAGTCGTATTTCTATTGATGAAGTAGAAGCTAAAGATGGTAAACTTCGCTTAATGAAAAACGTATGGTGGGAATATGATAAGCTCCCTCATATGTTGATTGCTGGTGGTACAGGTGGCGGTAAAACTTACTTTATACTGACACTGATTGAAGCCTTGCTTCATACAGATTCAAAACTGTATATTCTTGACCCGAAAAATGCTGACCTTGCGGACTTAGGTTCTGTGATGGCAAATGTCTACTATAGAAAAGAAGACTTGCTTTCTTGCATTGAAACATTCTATGAAGAAATGATGAAACGTAGTGAGGAAATGAAGCAGATGAAGAACTATAAGACTGGCAAAAATTATGCTTACTTAGGTCTCCCGGCACACTTCTTAATCTTTGATGAATACGTCGCTTTCATGGAAATGCTGGGAACAAAAGAAAACACCGCAGTTATGAATAAGCTGAAACAGATTGTCATGTTAGGTCGTCAAGCTGGCTTCTTTCTAATACTGGCTTGTCAACGTCCAGACGCAAAATATTTAGGCGACGGAATCCGTGATCAGTTTAATTTCAGAGTGGCTTTAGGTCGTATGTCTGAAATGGGCTATGGCATGATGTTTGGCAGTGACGTACAAAAGGATTTCTTCTTAAAGCGAATCAAAGGTCGTGGCTATGTTGATGTAGGAACAAGTGTCATATCAGAGTTTTATACTCCCCTTGTACCAAAAGGATATGATTTCTTGGAGGAAATTAAAAAGTTATCCAACAGCAGACAGTCCACGCAGGCGACGTGCGAAGCGGAAGTCGCAGGTGTGGACTGATCTTGCTGGCTGGTGTGGCAATAGCCACGCCAGCACTTAACCCCCCGTATCTAACAGGGGGGTACAAATCGACAGGAAACAGTCAAAAAAACATTAGAAAATCCTTTGGTTACAAGGGATTTACAAAATTTCAGCGTATGTCAAATGGGCTTTAAAAGTTGACATACGCCTTTTTGATTGGAGGGATTTTTACTGAATGAACAAACTTGGTTACAGCATTTAAAAGAAAAACGCTTGGCTTATGGACTATCTCAAAACCGTTTAGCTGTTGCGACTGGTATTACAAGGCAGTATCTAAGCGATATTGAAACAGGAAAAGTCAAGCCATCAGAGGATTTACAGCAGTCCCTTTGGGAAGCTCTGGAACGCTTCAATCCCGACGCTCCCCTTGAAATGCTGTTTGATTATGTAAGAATTCGCTTTCCGACAACAGACGTACAGCAGGTGGTCGAAAACATCTTACAACTGAAACTGTCCTATTTTCTTCATGAGGACTATGGTTTCTATTCTTATTCAGAGCATTATGCTTTAGGCGACATATTCGTCCTTTGCTCCCATGAACTGGACAAAGGAGTTCTGGTGGAATTGAAAGGTCGTGGGTGCAGACAATTTGAAAGCTATCTTCTGGCACAACAAAGAAGCTGGTATGAGTTCTTTATGGACGTTTTGGTGGCTGGCGGTGTGATGAAACGCCTTGACCTTGCCATTAACGATAAGACAGGGATTTTGAATATCCCTGTACTCACTGAAAAGTGCCAACAGGAAGAATGTATCTCCGTCTTCCGCAGTTTTAAAAGCTATCGCAGTGGCGAACTGGTACGCAAAGAGGAAAAGGAATGTATGGGAAACACCCTCTATATCGGTTCATTACAAAGTGAAGTTTATTTCTGTATCTATGAAAAGGACTACGAGCAGTACAAGAAAAATGATATTCCCATTGAAGACGCAGAAGTAAAAAACCGTTTTGAGATTCGATTGAAAAATGAGCGTGCCTATTATGCAGTCCGTGATTTACTCGTCTATGACAATCCAGAGCATACCGCCTTTAAAATTATCAATCGGTATATCCGTTTTGTAGATAAAGACGATTCCAAACCTCGTTCTGATTGGAAACTGAATGAAGAATGGGCTTGGTTTATTGGGAACAATCGTGAACGATTAAAACTAACCACAAAACCAGAGCCTTACTCCTTCCAAAGGACGCTGAACTGGCTATCTCATCAAGTTGCCCCGACCTTAAAGGTTGCGATTAAACTTGATGAAATCAACCAGACGCAGGTTGTAAAAGACATTCTCGACCATGCGAAACTGACAGACCGACACAAGCAGATTTTGAAGCAACAGTCAGTAAAAGAACAGGACGTGATAACAACAAAAAAATAACTCAAATACAAATTCATTGAATATAGAGAGGAGAACATTTTTATGAATTTTGGACAAAACCTTTATAACTGGTTTCTATCAAACGCTCAATCACTGGTGCTTTTAGCAATCGTTGTGATTGGCTTGTATCTTGGCTTCAAGCGTGAGTTTAGCAAACTGATTGGCTTTTTAATTATTGCGATTATTGCGGTTGGCTTAGTCTTCAACGCTGCTGGAGTAAAAGACATTTTACTAGAGCTATTCAATCGCATTATTGGTGCTTAAATAAAACCGTTCTTTTGTGGAATATAAGTGGTTTTCTTATGTTCCGCAAAGGAATGGTACACCAAACGAAGTGCGGTAGGGATTTTTGAATCTCTACAAAGAAAGGACGTGAATATATGGACGATATGCAAGTCTATATTGCGAATTTAGGCAAATACAATGAGGGCGAATTGGTCGGTGCGTGGTTTACCTTTCCCATTGACTTTGAGGAAGTCAAAGAGAAAATCGGCTTGAATGATGAATATGAGGAATACGCCATTCATGACTACGAGTTACCCTTTACGGTTGACGAATACACTTCCATTGGCGAACTCAATCGACTATGGGAAATGGTATCGGAATTACCCGAAGAATTACAATCGGAGCTATCTGCTCTGCTCACTCATTTTTCAAGCATTGAAGAACTAAGCGAACATCAAGAGGATATTATCATTCATTCCGATTGTGATGATATGTATGACGTGGCACGCTACTACATTGAAGAAACGGGTGCTTTAGGCGAAGTACCAGCTAGTCTTCAAAACTATATTGATTATCAAGCCTATGGTCGGGATTTAGACCTTTCAGGAACGTTTATCTCAACCAATCATGGGATTTTTGAAATCGTCTATTAAATCTGTCGGTACATTACTACTGGCAGATTTTCTATTTTACGGGGTGGCTCAATCAGCTACCCCTATTTTTTATGAAAGGATTGATTACATGAAGAAAATACGAAGCTATACCAGTATCTGGTCTGTGGAAAAGGTACTGTATTCTATCAATGATTTTAGACTTCCGTTTCCCATAACCTTTACGCAAATGACATGGTTTGTCGTGTCACTCTTTGCAGTGATGATACTTGGCAACTTGCCCCCTCTTTCCATGATAGAGGGAGCATTTCTCAAATACTTTGGGATTCCTGTGGCTTTCACATGGTTTATGTCTACAAAAACTTTTGATGGTAAAAAGCCTTATGGATTTTTGAAGTCTGTCATTGCTTATGCACTGCGACCAAAGCTGACCTATGCAGGAAAAAAAGTAACGCTTGGCAGAAACCAGCCACAAGAAGCCATTACAGCAGTTAGGAGTGAATTTTATGGCATATCCAATTAAATACATTGAAAACAATCTCGTCTGGAATAAAGACGGGGAATGTTATGCTTACTATGAGCTTGTTCCTTACAATTACTCATTTCTAAGTCCAGAACAGAAAATACAAGTGCATGATTCTTTCAGACAGCTTATCGCACAAAATCGTGATGGCAAAATTCATGCTTTACAAATCAGTACAGAATCCAGCATACGTTCTGCACAAGAGCGTTCCAAAAATGAAGTCACTGGCAAGCTCAAAGCGGTTGCCTATGACAAAATCGACCAACAGACAGACGCTTTAATATCCATGATTGGCGAAAATCAAGTGAACTACCGTTTCTTTATCGGCTTTAAGTTGCTTCTCAACGATCAGGAGTTTTCTATGAAAAGTCTTACCGTTGAAGCAAAAAATGCTTTGTCTGATTTTGTCTATGATGTGAACCATAAGCTGATGGGCGATTTTGTTAGTATGAGTAATGATGAAATCCTGCGTTTTCAGAAGATGGAAAAGCTCTTAGAAAATAAAATCTCTCGTCGTTTCAAAATCCGCAGGTTAGATAAGGACGACTTCGGCTATCTGATTGAACACCTTTACGGACAGACAGGCACTGCCTATGAAGAGTATGAGTACCATCTATCAAAGAAAAAGCTGGATAATGAAACGCTGATTAAATACTATGACTTGATTAAGCCTACTCGCTGTTTGGTGGAAGAAAAACAGCGATATTTGAAAATCCAGCAGGAAGATGAAACCGTCTATGTAGCTTACTTTACCATTAACAGCATTGTCGGAGAACTGGACTTCCCGTCCTCTGAAATCTTCTACTACCAGCAACAGCAATTTACATTCCCGATTGATACGTCAATGAATGTGGAAATTGTAGCGAATCGTAAAGCCCTATCTACTGTCCGCAATAAAAAGAAAGAACTGAAAGACTTGGATAACCACGCTTGGCAAAGTGATAATGAAACCAGCTCCAATGTGGCGGAAGCTCTGGAAAGTGTGAATGAGCTGGAAACCAATTTAGACCAAAGCAAGGAATCTATGTACAAGCTGTCTTATGTGGTAAGGGTATCAGCAAATGATCTTGACGAACTCAAACGTCGTTGTAATGAAGTGAAAGATTTTTATGACGATTTAAGCGTAAAACTGGTACGACCATTTGGGGATATGCTCGGCTTACATGAAGAATTTTTACCTGCCAGCAAGCGTTATATGAATGATTATATTCAATACGTGACCTCTGATTTCCTCGCTGGTTTAGGTTTTGGTGCTACTCAAATGCTGGGGGAAAATGAGGGGATTTATGTTGGCTACAGCTTAGATACTGGACGCAATGTCTATCTGAAACCTGCTCTTGCCAGTCAAGGGGTTAAGGGTTCAGTAACCAATGCGTTAGCGTCGGCTTTTGTTGGTTCGCTGGGTGGTGGTAAATCCTTTGCGAATAACCTTATCGTCTATTATGCGGTGCTTTATGGGGCACAAGCAGTGATTGTAGACCCAAAAGCAGAACGTGGCAGATGGAAAGAAACCTTGCCAGAGATTTCCCATGAAATCAATATCGTCACTCTGACTTCTGATGAGAAAAACAAAGGCTTACTTGACCCTTATGTGATTATGAAAAATCCCAAAGATTCTGAATCACTGGCTATTGATATTCTGACATTCCTTACGGGGATTTCCTCTCGTGATGGGGAACGCTTCCCAATCCTTAGAAAAGCCATTCGTGCAGTAACCAATAGTGAAGTACGAGGGTTGATGAAAGTGATTGAGGAATTACGGGTTGAGAATACGCCACTAAGTACCAGTATAGCCGACCATATCGAAAGTTTTACAGACTATGACTTTGCACATTTATTATTCAGTAATGGTTATGTGGAGCAGTCTATCAGCTTAGAAAAACAACTGAACATTATACAGGTTGCGGACTTGGTACTTCCCGACAAGGAAACTTCCTTTGAGGAATATACCACTATGGAGCTTTTATCCGTTGCTATGCTGATTGTCATTAGTACCTTTGCTTTAGACTTTATCCATACAGACCGAAGCATTTTCAAGATTGTAGATTTAGACGAAGCATGGAGCTTTTTACAGGTAGCACAAGGAAAAACACTATCTATGAAGCTGGTTCGGGCTGGTCGTGCTATGAACGCTGGGGTATATTTCGTAACCCAAAATACAGACGACCTCTTAGATGAAAAACTGAAAAATAACCTCGGCTTAAAATTTGCATTTCGTTCCACTGACCTTAACGAGATTAAAAAGACCTTAGCCTTTTTTGGTGTAGACCCAGAGGACGAAAACAATCAGAAGCGATTGCGTGATTTGGAAAACGGGCAATGCCTTATCAGTGATTTATATGGTCGTGTCGGTGTGATACAGTTCCACCCTGTATTTGAAGAACTGCTCCATGCCTTTGATACCAGACCACCTGTGCGAAAAGAGGTGTAAATGTGAAACCATCAATAGTAAACAGAATAAAATCAAACTGGACGCTGAAACGTCTAGGTAAAGTGGCAATGACAGTGGCTTTCACACTTGTGATTGCCATTTTTCTTTTAGCCATGCTGGGAACGGTGGTTCAAGCTGCGGGCTTGGTAGATGATACGGTCAATGTGGCAAATGAATACAGCCGATACCCACTTGAAAACTATCAACTGGATTTTTATGTGGATAATAGCTGGGGCTGGCTTCCGTGGAACTGGTCGGACGGGATTGGAAAACAGGTCATGTATGGACTATATGCCATTACCAATTTTATTTGGACAATCAGTTTGTATGTTTCCAATGCGACAGGTTACTTAGTACAGGAAGCCTATTCCTTAGACTTCATTTCCGCTACAGCAGATTCCATTGGTAAGAATATGCAGACCTTAGCTGGTGTGAGTGCAAACGGATTTTCAACAGAGGGTTTCTATGTTGGATTCCTCTTACTCTTGATTTTGGTTCTTGGGGTTTATGTTGCCTATACGGGACTGATAAAGAGAGAAACCACAAAGGCAATTCATGCCATTATGAATTTTGTGCTGGTGTTTATCCTATCGGCTTCCTTTATTGCCTACGCTCCCGACTACATTAAAAAAATCAATGACTTTTCATCAGACATCAGTAATGCCAGTTTATCACTTGGCACGAAGATTGTCATGCCCCATTCCGATAGTCAAGGCAAGGACAGCGTGGACTTAATCAGAGATAGCCTGTTTTCCATACAGGTTCAGCAACCGTGGCTACTGCTTCAATACAACAGTTCAGACATTGAAAGTATCGGTATTGACCGTGTGGAAAGCCTGCTCTCCACCAGCCCAGATTCCAACAATGGCGAAGACAGAGAAAAAATTGTTGCGGAAGAAATTGAAGACAGAAGCAATACCAATCTAACCATTACAAAGACCATTAACCGTTTAGGTACAGTCTTCTTCCTATTTGTCTTCAATATTGGGATTTCCATATTTGTATTCCTATTAACAGGAATCATGATTTTCTCGCAGGTACTTTTTATCATCTATGCTATGTTTCTGCCTGTGAGCTTTATTTTAAGCATGATTCCATCATTTGATGGTATGTCAAAACGAGCCATAACAAAGCTCTTTAATACCATTTTGACACGAGCTGGAATCACATTGATTATTACGACAGCATTTAGTATTTCAACCATGCTCTATACCTTATCGGCTGGTTATCCGTTCTTTTTGATTGCTTTTCTACAGATTGTGACCTTTGCAGGAATCTACTTCAAGCTGGGCGATTTAATGAGTATGTTTTCTCTACAGAGTAACGATTCTCAAAGTGTGGGAAGTCGTGTGATGAGAAAACCTCGTATGCTTATGCACGCTCACATGCACCGTCTACAGCGGAAACTTGGACGTTCCATGACTACTCTAGGGGCTGGGTCTGCCATTGTTACAGGTAAAAAAGGACAGTCGGGTTCGGGGAGTTCTGCAAGGACACAAGCAGATCACTCCCGACCAGACGGAAAGGAAAAATCAACACTTGGAAAACGTATCGGTCAAACCATCGGTACAGTAGCTGATACCAAAGACAGAATGGTAGACACTGCTAGTGGTTTGAAAGAACAGGTTAAAGATTTGCCGACCAATGCAAGATATGCAGTATATCAAGGAAAATCCAAAGTAAAAGAGAATGTCCGTGATTTAACCAGTAGTATTTCTCAAACCAAAGCGGACAGAGCCAGTGGACGCAAGGAACAGCAGGAACAAAGGCGAAAAACCATTGCGAAGCGTCGCTCTGAAATGGAACAGGTCAAACAGAAAAAACAGCCTGCTTCTTCTGTTCATGAAAGACCGACTACAAGACAAGAACAATATCATGATGAACAGACCTCAAAACAGTCTAATATTCAGACTTCATATAAGGAATCTCAACAAGCCAAACAAGAGCGTCCAGCAGTTAAGTCCGATTTTTCAAGTCCAAAAGTGGAACGCCAAGGCAATACCGTTCAAGAAAAAACCGTTCAAAAGCCAGCAACTTCAACCACTACAGCAGATAGAACTTCACAACGTCCAATCACAAAAGAACGTCCGTCTACTGTTCAAAGAGTACCACTACAAAATACAAGAAGTAGACCACCAATCAAAACCGCCACCATTAAGAAAGTCGGTAAGAAACCATGAAGTTGAAAACTTTAGTGATTGGTGGTTCTGGATTATTCTTGATGGTCTTCTCACTGCTTCTGTTTGTTGCCATTTTATTTTCAGATGAACAGGACAGCGGAATTTCCAATATTCATTATGGAGGTGTGAATGTTTCCGCAGAAGTGCTGGCTCATAAGCCTATGGTAGAAAAATATGCCAAAGAATATGGCGTTGAAGAATATGTCAACATACTTCTTGCGATTATACAGGTGGAATCGGGCGGTACTGCGGAAGATGTTATGCAGTCCTCGGAATCCCTCGGTCTTCCACCTAATTCATTGAGTACAGAAGAATCCATTAAGCAAGGTGTGAAGTATTTCAGTGAATTATTAGCCAGTAGCGAAAGGCTCAGTGTAGATTTAGAATCGGTTATCCAGTCCTACAATTATGGTGGTGGTTTCTTAGGGTATGTGGCTAATCGTGGAAATAAATATACCTTTGAACTGGCTCAAAGTTTCTCAAAAGAGTATTCAGGTGGCGAAAAAGTGTCTTACCCCAATCCCATAGCCATACCTATCAATGGGGGCTGGCGATACAACTATGGCAATATGTTTTATGTGCAACTGGTAACGCAGTATCTTGTCACAACAGAGTTTGATGATGATACGGTACAAGCCATCATGGACGAAGCACTGAAATATGAGGGCTGGCGATACGTTTACGGTGGAGCTTCCCCGACTACTTCTTTTGATTGTAGCGGACTGACACAATGGACGTATGGAAAAGCTGGAATTAACTTACCACGAACCGCACAACAGCAATATGATGTGACCCAGCATATCCCACTATCGGAAGCACAAGCTGGCGATTTGGTTTTCTTTCATTCTACCTATAACGCTGGCTCTTATATTACTCATGTTGGGATATACCTTGGCAATAACCGTATGTTTCATGCAGGCGACCCAATCGGTTATGCCGACTTAACAAGCCCCTACTGGCAACAGCATTTAGTGGGAGCAGGACGAATCAAACAATGAGAAAGGAAGATTTAATGATGAAATTTAGAAAAAATCAGAATAAAGAAAAACAGATACCAAAGGAAAAGAAACCTCGTGTCTACTATAAGGTCAATCCTCATAAAAAGGTTGTGATTGCCTTGTGGGTACTTTTAGGGCTTAGTTTCAGCTTTGCGATATTCAAGCACTTTACAGCTATAGATACTCATACTATTCACGAAACAACTATCATAGAAAAGGAATACGTTGATACTCATCATGTAGAAAATTTTGTAGAGAACTTTGCGAAAGTCTACTATTCATGGGAGCAATCCGATAAGTCCATTGATAATCGAATGGAAAGTCTAAAAGGCTATCTGACAGATGAACTTCAAGCTCTCAATGTTGATACAGTACGCAAAGATATTCCTGTATCGTCTTCTGTAAGAGGATTTCAGATATGGACGGTAGAGCCAACTGGCGACAATGAGTTTAATGTAACCTACAGTGTAGACCAGCTCATTACAGAGGGAGAAAATACAAAGACCGTCCACTCTGCTTATATAGTGAGTGTCTATGTAGATGGTTCTGGAAATATGGTACTGGTTAAGAATCCGACCATTACCAACATACCTAAGAAATCAAGTTATAAACCAAAAGCCATTGAAAGTGAGGGGACGGTTGATTCCATTACAACCAATGAAATCAATGAGTTTTTAACGACGTTCTTCAAGCTCTATCCTACAGCGACAGCCAGTGAACTTTCCTACTATGTGAATGACGGGATATTAAAACCAATCGGAAAAGAGTACATCTTTCAAGAACTGGTAAATCCTATTCACAATCGTAAGGATAATCAAGTCACGGTATCGCTGACAGTGGAGTATATCGACCAGCAGACCAAAGCAACGCAGGTATCTCAATTTGATTTGGTACTTGAAAAGAACGGGAGTAATTGGAAGATTATAGAATAACAAATATTGGTACATTATTACAGCTATTTTGTAATCACGTACTCTCTTTGATAAAAAATTGGAGATTCCTTTACAAATATGCTCTTACGTGCTATAATTTAAGTATCTATTTAAAAGGAGTTAATAAATATGCGGCAAGGTATTCTTAAATAAACTGTCAATTTGATAGTGGGAACAAATAATTGGATGTCCTTTTTTAGGAGGGCTTAGTTTTTTGTACCCAGTTTAAGAATACCTTTATCATGTGATTCTAAAGTATCCGGAGAATATCTGTATGCTTTGTATGCCTATGGTTATGCATAAAAATCCCAGTGATAAGAGTATTTATCACTGGGATTTTTATGCCCTTTTGGGCTTTTGAATGGAGGAAAATCACATGAAAATTATTAATATTGGAGTTTTAGCTCATGTTGATGCGGGAAAAACTACCTTAACAGAAAGCTTATTATATAACAGTGGAGCGATTACAGAATTAGGAAGCGTGGACAAAGGTACAACGAGGACGGATAATACGCTTTTAGAACGTCAGAGAGGAATTACAATTCAGACAGGAATAACCTCTTTTCAGTGGGAAAATACGAAGGTGAACATCATAGACACGCCAGGACATATGGATTTCTTAGCAGAAGTATATCGTTCATTATCAGTTTTAGATGGGGCAATTCTACTGATTTCTGCAAAAGATGGCGTACAAGCACAAACTCGTATATTATTTCATGCACTTAGGAAAATGGGGATTCCCACAATCTTTTTTATCAATAAGATTGACCAAAATGGAATTGATTTATCAACGGTTTATCAGGATATTAAAGAGAAACTTTCTGCCGAAATTGTAATCAAACAGAAGGTAGAACTGTATCCTAATATGTGTGTGACGAACTTTACCGAATCTGAACAATGGGATACGGTAATAGAGGGAAACGATGACCTTTTAGAGAAATATATGTCCGGTAAATCATTAGAAGCATTGGAACTCGAACAAGAGGAAAGCATAAGATTTCAGAATTGTTCTCTGTTCCCTGTTTATCACGGAAGTGCAAAAAACAATATAGGGATTGATAACCTTATAGAAGTGATTACGAATAAATTTTATTCATCAACACATCGAGGTCAGTCTGAACTTTGCGGAAAAGTTTTCAAAATTGAGTATTCGGAAAAAAGACAACGTCTTGCATATATACGCCTTTATAGTGGAGTACTACATTTACGAGATTCGGTTAGAGTATCAGAAAAAGAAAAAATAAAAGTTACAGAAATGTATACTTCAATAAATGGTGAATTATGTAAGATTGATAGAGCTTATTCTGGAGAAATTGTTATTTTGCAAAATGAGTTTTTGAAGTTAAATAGTGTTCTTGGAGATACAAAACTATTGCCACAGAGAAAAAAGATTGAAAATCCGCACCCTCTACTACAAACAACTGTTGAACCGAGTAAACCTGAACAGAGAGAAATGTTGCTTGATGCCCTTTTGGAAATCTCAGATAGTGATCCGCTTCTACGATATTACGTGGATTCTACGACACATGAAATCATACTTTCTTTCTTAGGGAAAGTACAAATGGAAGTGACTTGTGCTCTGCTGCAAGAAAAGTATCATGTGGAGATAGAAATAAAAGAGCCTACAGTCATTTATATGGAAAGACCGTTAAAAAAAGCAGAGTATACCATTCACATCGAAGTTCCACCGAATCCTTTCTGGGCTTCCATTGGTCTATCTGTAGCACAGCTTCCATTAGGGAGCGGAGTACAGTATGAGAGCTCGGTTTCTCTTGGATACTTAAATCAATCGTTTCAAAATGCAGTTATGGAGGGGATACGCTATGGCTGTGAACAAGGATTGTATGGTTGGAATGTGACGGACTGTAAAATCTGTTTTAAGTATGGCTTATACTATAGCCCTGTTAGTACCCCAGCAGATTTTCGGATGCTTGCTCCTATTGTATTGGAACAAGTCTTAAAAAAAGCTGGAACAGAATTGTTAGAGCCATATCTTAGTTTTAAAATTTATGCGCCACAGGAATATCTTTCACGAGCATACAACGATGCTCCTAAATATTGTGCGAACATCGTAGACACTCAATTGAAAAATAATGAGGTCATTCTTAGTGGAGAAATCCCTGCTCGGTGTATTCAAGAATATCGTAGTGATTTAACTTTCTTTACAAATGGACGTAGTGTTTGTTTAACAGAGTTAAAAGGGTACCATGTTACTACCGGTGAACCTGTTTGCCAGCCCCGTCGTCCAAATAGTCGGATAGATAAAGTACGATATATGTTCAATAAAATAACTTAGTGTATTTTATGTTGTTATATAAATATGGTTTCTTGTTAAATAAGATGAAATATTTTTTAATAAAGATTTGAATTAAAGTGTAAAGGAGGAGATAGTTATTATAAACTACAAGTGGATATTGTGTCCTGTATGTGGAAATAAAACACGATTAAAGATAAGGGAAGATACTGAATTAAAAAAATTCCCCCTCTATTGTCCGAAATGCAGACAAGAAAATTTAATTGAAATAAAGCAGTTCAAAGTAACTGTGATTACAGAGCCAGACGCAAAGACGCAGAGCCGATAAAATGAGATTAATACAATCTCATTTTATCGGCTCTTTCCGTTATGTATGGATTCTTTTAATTAGTCTTCGATGTTTCTTGCTTCGTTGATACCGCTGGCTAAAGATTCCATTAAGGATAGTTCTTTGTCTGTAAAGCTATCCATGTATTTCTCTATCTGTAATCGTCGGGTGCTTTTTACCAAGTTATTAGCAGGTAGGGGTCCCGAGCGCCTACGAGGAATTTGTATCGATAAGAAATAGATTTAAAAATTTCGCTGTTATTTTGTACATTTAACTTGACGGTGACATCTCTCTATTGTGAGTTATTAGTGGTACAGTTTTCAACCGTTTTAATTATAAAAAAGTGGTGCATTTTTAAATTGGCACAAACAGGTAACGGTTATTGCAGGTGTATTTCTTATCTATGGGTTTAACATGGATTTTATCATTAAAATCATGAGTATTGTCCGAGAGTGATTGGTCTTGCGTATGGTTAACCCTAAAGTTATGGAAATAAGACTTAGAAGCAAACTTAAGAGTGTGTTGATAGTGCATTATCTTAAAATTTTGTATAATAGGAATTGAAGTTAAATTAGATGCTAAAAATTTGTAATTAAGAAGGAGGGATTCGTCATGTTGGTATTCCAAATGCGTAATGTAGATAAAA
>JAWHFN010000028.1:0-15322 GCA_032565555.1 Streptococcus mitis
TTTGCTGCCGCTACTGCTGTATCTAAATCTGATTTCAATGCATTATATCTTGCTTCATACGCATTAATACTGTCTTGAGTTTTGCCTTCTTTACTTGCTTCTACTAGTTTTACTTTATCTGCTGATAATTTTGTTTTTTGAGCTTCTGTTGCTGCTTCTACTAATTCAGCTCGTGCTGCTTTTAACTCTGCTAATTTTTCATTTAGTTTACTTACAGCGGCAGCCACTACATCTGGATCTGGATTTTCTTGCGCTAATATAGTTTGAGCCTCTGTTTGATCTTTTACTGCTGCATCTTTTGCAGAATCATAAGAAGTTATAGAGTTTGGAGTCTTACCAACTCTTGGGTTTGGATTTTCATTTATTAAATTTAATAATTTAGTATTTGCAGTATCTAATTTTGATTTATCAGTTCTTAACGCTTGTTGAGCCGCTAACACAGTCGTTACGATATCTTTATAGTCTTGAGTTTTCTTTAAATCTCCTGTCAATAATTTATTAACATTTTCTAATTGTGTTTTATAGTCATTGATAGTTGCTTCTGTTTTTCCTTTGGTATCTTTTTCTTCTGTTTCTTTTAACTTATTGTAAACTCTTTGTAAAAGTGCTTTAGCAACCCTACTTGTATCTTGATCAATAGTAAATCCTAATCCTGAAATAGGTAATGCATATTGCCTCCATGGAACTTGATAGCCCATTCCTAGATTTGCATTATCCCCCGGGCTTATACGAACTGTATACTCCGTAACATTAGGTGCCAATACTATTCCTTTACTTGTAAATGTTCCCGTACTAGTACCTAATCTATTTTTATTAGAATCTTGTTCCAATTTTTCATTTAATGCTTTTATAGTAGGTAGTGGTTCCCTATTCGTATCAAAATATTGATTTCCTCCAATCCTTGGCGCAACTACTTTTTTAGTTGTATCCTCTTTATTTTCATTAGGGTTGAATATTTGATCGTATATTTTACTAGTAGTACCTGATTCATCTTTTGCAAATACTTCTACTCTATATTTAGCCTTAAAGTTATCAATATCTCCTGTAAATCCTGTTTTAAAAGAAACAATAACATCAGATCCGGTAGACTTAGAATAAGCTTTAAACGTCTTTTCAATTCCTTTAAACTTAGCAATTCCTATCCCTTTATTAGCGTAGTGGTTTTCAGCTCTATATACACTACCATCATCTACAGCTTCATCTTTAGTAGCTTTTGTTCTAACCTCTGCTAAAAATAAGGCATAATCTTTAGAACGATCAAAAGTACTCTCATTTAACCATGTCCGATACGGTCCATTCTGAACCAATACTGTGTTTACAGTTTCAATAGGAAATACTCCTTTGTCTGTTCTTCTTGCAATAGCAAAGACTCCTCCACTAGTGGCTTTCCAACCACCGAACTCATTAATATCTTTAACTTCTCCAGGAGCTATCTTTTGTAGTGCACCAACTTCGTTAATAGAAGTTATCTTTGTTTCATTAGTTATTTTTGTTGGTAAATTTATTAAACTATTCGCAACTTCTTTAAGATTGTCACTATCTCCCGGCAATATATACGTTTGATTCGCATCTGGATCAGTATCTGTCGTTGTCCCATCTGTACGGAATGGATTGTTTCTATCTAGGGCTTGTCCATTACGTGAATCATGTTGTCCTGAGTTTGCGATAGAGTTGGTTCCTGTAGCTTTCTCAGTATTGCTTGCTTTCTTACCAACAGTCGCTTTTCCTTCTGTGGTATCTAGCTTAGGACTTTCCACTTGCGCTTTAGGCTTATTACGTAAACCGCTGCTAGCTGTCATAAAGAGTCTTCTATAAGCTTTTGTTAACTCGTCTTGACTTTTGGCTGTTGTTAGGGCAAGTTTTGCTAATCCTAGATGTTCTTTAAGAGTTGCTACACTTTCATCTGTCTTAGTAGCATAGCTACCTGAGGCTAATTTAGCATCAATTTCTGCTACATAATCTTCCAGCTGTTTTTTATCCAAGTCAGATGTAGCCTTTTCTGCTATTTCTTCTGTTGCTGAAGTAGTAGATGATACTACTGGCGCCGGAGTAGCATCAGCAGGTTTTGAAGTAGTTGTGTCTGCTTGAACTTTTGAAACAGGAGCTGACTCCACTGATGTTGAGCTTGAGTCAGCAGGTGTTGGAGTAGTTGTGTCTGCTTGAGCTTTCGGAGCAGTCGAGTCACTGGCACTAGAATTTTCATCCAACTGATTATTTGCTGGAGTAGCTGCTAGGGCAGAATCTGTTGCTGTTACATTTGGTTCTGCTGCATATACTGCACCATTTCCCAAAAACATGAAAAATGCTGCAACCGCCACACTGGCCGCACCAAAACTTACTTTTCTGACAGAGTAACGAGTTACCTTCTCACGACGTGAGCGTTCTACTCGACTCATAGAATGATTATTTTCCATCTATAAAGACTCCTTTATAATTTATTAAACTAGTGAAGACGGTAATGCTAGTTAATATATATATATATATATATATATATATATTAACTGAAAGAATCACATATACACTATTTTAATTCTAATTTTATCATTGTTATGCTAATAAATCAAGTATTTTGATTTATTAGACAGAAAAATAAAAATACACTTAGATTTTATTTCATGCCGAAGTTGAAACAGCACATTGAAACTTCTAAAACATTGCTATAAACTTGTTTGAATTCCCCAATAGATTTGTTCGCAGTTTATTTCAATCTACTGTAGTCTTAAACAGTTATAAAAGCGAAATCAAGAAAGTATATAAGAACAGCTTCATTCACACTAACAAGACCTAAGATTTAAAAACAAAAAACGAACAAAATAGAATTCTAACCGTCTAGAAAACTAGTTTTATTCGTTTTTTATGTTTAAGTCTAAACTTTCATTTCAAACTCTAATAACTTAACGCACTTCTGCATTGACTTTTTCTTCAAGCGATGCTTGGATTTTTTCCATGTAGCGTGCTACTTCTTCGTCCGTCAAGCTATCTTCTGGATTTTGGAAAGTCAAGCTATAAGCCATCGACTTCATACCAAGGCCCAATTTTTCGCCTGAGAAGACGTCAAATAGTTTGATATCTGTCAAACGTTTCACGCCAGCAGCTTGGATAGCATCTACAACTTCTTGGTGAGTGACTTCTGCCTTGAGGAGAAGGGCAACGTCACGGCTGACTGCTGGGAATTTGGTGATTTCCACAAATGGAGTAGCAGGTTGAAGCGCTGCTTCGATGGCTGAAAGGTTAAGCTCAGCCACATACGTTTCTGGAATATCGTAGGCCTTAGCAGTGACTGGATGCACTTGGCCAAGAAAACCAAGAACTTGGTCACCGAGTGAAATGACTGCTGTACGACCTGGATGAAGGCTAGCGATTTCAGATGTTGCTATATAAGTTACTTGGAGTCCCAAACGAGCGAAGAGGGCTTCAAGGATTCCCTTAGCATAGAAGAAATCAACTGGAACTGCTACTGTTTGGAAATCTTTTTCTGCAACCAAGCCTGTCAAGGCAAAGGCAAAACTGTTGATCTCATTTGGAAGTTCTTCTGTTGGATTGCCAGTTTGTTCAAAGACTTTTCCAATCTCATAAAGGGCCAAGTTTTTATTCTTACGAGCTACGTTATAAGCCACTGTATCAAGGATACCAGAAATCATATTTTGACGGAGGACTGAACGATCCACAGTCATTGGCCACATAAGTTCAGTAAGGTTACTTGGTTGAGCCGTAAACTCAACTGCTTTTTCAGGAGTTGTTAGAGCATAGGTGATGATTTCTGTCAAACCTGCTCCTTCAGCAATCGTACGAACCTGACGGCGGAGTTTTTGTGTGGCTGTCAATTCACCAGCTGTCCCATCATCTTTTGGAAGACTAGTTGGCAAGCGGTCATATCCATAGATACGAGCGATTTCTTCAAAGAGGTCTGCCTCGATAGCGATATCCCAGCGACGGCGTGGGACGCTGACTGTAAAACTGTCTGCATTTCCAGAAAGGCCAAAGCCAAGACGACGGAAGACATCTTCGACATCAGCGTATGAAAGCTCCGTACCAAGGACGCGATTAACGTCTGCAAGAGTTGAAGAAACTTCCACATCAGAGGTATCAAGCTCACCCGCTGAAACGATACCTTTACGCACCGTCGCACCTGCAAGTTCTGCAATCATGCTAGCCGCCGCATCAAGGGCTTCGTTAACAGTTGCCACATTGATACCTTTTTCAAAGCGAGAAGATGACTCAGAACGAAGGTTGAGACGTCCGCTAGTCTTGCGGATTGATTTTCCGTTGAAGACTGCAGCTTCAAGGACGACACGACTAGATTTTTCAGAGATTTCTGTTGCTTGACCACCCATAACACCTGCAAGGGCTACTGGCTTATCAGCCACAGTGATGACTAGGTCAGTTTCTGCAAGTTCTCGCTCTTCACCGTCCAAGGTCACTAATTTTTCACCAGCACGCGCTTCACGCACACGGATGTCAGTTCCTTCAAAGGTATCCAAGTCAAAGGCATGCATAGGTTGACCAAAGTAGAGCAGGATGTAGTTGGTCACGTCCACCACGTTGTTAATAGGACGGATACCTTCATTCATGAGAAGGTTTTGCAACCATTGTGGACTTGGTGCGATAGTCACATTGTCCAAGATACGAGCGGCATAGTAAGGCGCCTTGTCTGTCTCAATGCCCACAGAAAGAGCATCCGCTGCAGCTTGGTCAGTTTCTGAAAGAGTAAATTCTTTAAAGTTGACTGCCTTATCATAGATGGCTGCCACTTCGTGAGCCACCCCACGCATAGAAAGAGCGTCCGCACGGTTTGGAGTGATGGAAAGTTCGATGATTTCATCATCCAAGTCTAGATATGAGAATACTTCCTCACCTGGAACGGCATCTTCAGGTAAAATTTGGATACCATCGGCGAATTCCTTAGGCACAACTGAGTCAGAAATGCCCAATTCACCAAGCGAACAGATCATCCCAAGTGACTCTAAGCCACGGATTTTTCCTTTTTTAATCTTGTAGTTGTCAGCGATACGAGCTCCTGGAAGTGCCACCATAACCTTGATACCAGCACGCACATTGGGTGCACCACAAACGATTTGACGGGCTTCTTCTTCGCCAACGTTAACCTGACAAACATGGAGGTGAGTTTCTGGCACATCTTCGCAAGACAAGACCTCACCGACGACAATTTTTGAGAGACCAGCAGCAGGTGATTCGACACCTTCTACCTCGATCCCTGTAGTTGACATTTTTTCAGCCAACTCTTGTGATGGCACATCAATGTCCACCAATTCTTTTAACCATTTATAAGATACAAGCATAATTTAGTTCTCCAGAATGACAGTTGCCACTCTAGTTCTTTTCCTTTCCTATCATTTCAATAGAAGAATCATCTTCTTACCTTAATTTCTTTCTCAGTAACCAATCCGTATCTACTTTTTGACCAACCATAAAATGATGTTGGCTAAACTTTTCAAAACCATATCGATTATAAAACGCTTGAGCTTTTGTATTATGCTCCCAAACACCTAACCAAGCCCAGGAAAAACTATTTTTTGTAGCAAGTTCCAAAGCGAATTCAAACAGTTGCTTACCGAATCCAAATCCTTGGAATTTTTGTAGCACATAGAGGCGTTGAATTTCAAAAGCGTCCTCTAATTCTCTCTCAGTTTGAGCACTTCCCCAGTTAACTTTGAGAAAACCGGCTATCTCCTCTTCATGCATAATGAAATAGGTTTCGGAGTCAGGATTTTCCAACTCAGTTGACAAAACTCTCAGACTATAAGCCTCTTCAAAGTATTCCTGTAACTGCTCTTCCGTATTATCATGAGCAAATGTTTCACGAAAGGTTTGTTTGGCAATTTTGGACAACACCCCAACATCTGCCATTTCTACTTTTCTAATCATTATTTAAACTGTTCTGAGAAGCGGACATCCCCTTGATAGAATCCACGGATATCATTGATTCCGTAACGGAGCATAGCTACACGCTCTTGTCCAAGACCAAAGGCAAATCCAGAGTAAACAGTCGCATCGATACCACTCATTTCAAGGACACGTGGGTGAACCATACCGGCACCCATAATCTCGATCCAACCTGTTTTCTTACATACGTTACAGCCTTCTCCACCACACTTGAAGCAAGAAACATCCACCTCAACAGATGGCTCTGTGAATGGGAAGTAAGATGGACGCAGACGGATCTGACGCTCTTCACCGAACATTTTTTGCACAATCAATTGAAGGGTTCCTTGAAGGTCTGCCATAGAAATGTTCTTCCCAACAACCAAGCCTTCAATTTGGTGGAACTGGTGACTGTGGGTCGCATCATCCGTATCACGACGGAAGACACGCCCTGGTGAGATCATTTTCAAAGGACCTTTAGAGAAATCATGGGCATCCATAGCACGCGCCTGAACTGGAGACGTGTGCGTACGGAGCAAGATTTCTTCAGTGATATAAAAAGTGTCCTGCATATCACGGGCTGGGTGGTCTTTTGGAAGGTTCATACGTTCAAAGTTATAGTAGTCTTGCTCCACTTCAAAACCATCTACGACTTGGTAACCCATCCCAATGAAAATATCTTCGATTTCCTCACTCGTTTGTGTGAGGACATGACGGTGACCAGTCGCAACAGGACGACCTGGAAGCGTCACATCGATGCTCTCGCTAGCCAGTTGAGCTGCGACTTTCTTTTCTTCCAAGAGCTTAGCTGTTTCTTCAAAAGCAGCTGTCAAGACATCACGAGCTTCATTAACGTGTTTCCCGATAATTGGACGCATCTCAGCAGATACATCCTTCATCCCTTTAAGGATTTCAGTAAGCGAACCCTTTTTACCAAGGACAGAGACACGCAAATCTTGCATCTCTTTTTCATTTTCAGCAGAAATCTGCTTCAAGCTAGCCAGCGTTTCTTCGCGAAGCGCTTTTAATTGTTCTTCAATAGTTGACATAATTCCTCCATCAGTCGCTCATAGATAAAAAGAAAACCACATGCCAAAAACTCCACTCGGAGCGTTGACACGCGGTACCATCCGTTTTCATCTGACAAGTCAGACCTTCATTTCTAAATCCATGCGCAAGTGAATTCACCCAGCTTTCATATAGAGAGCTTGCAGTCACGGCTCTCCTCCCTGATATACTTCCCTTGGGCTACTAGTCTTGCAGATTCCTATTCAATTACTACTTAGTTTATCAGATTTTGAGTTAAAAAACAAGTTAGATTAGATTAATTTCAATACAAAACTCGTTCCTTTTTCTGTTGCTCCATTTTCCACAAATCCAAGCGACTTGAAACACCTCCTAGAAGCATGATTGTAGGTGTAGATTTCCTTGACTCTCAATTCTTTCCATCCTTTTACTCGAGCCAATTCAATCAAAGTACTTAGAATCTTTTTTCCAAGTCCTCGATGTTGGTAAGCGGAATTCCCAATCACAATGGGGAGATTATCCTGAGATAGTGTAACATCCCCAATTGGAAACCATTCTCCCTTCTCCTTGACTTCAATCCAAAAAAGCTCACCGTGCTGATCCAAATAGGAATACATGGCTTCCAAAGTTTCTTGACTGTAAGGAAGCTTTACCCCATCTACGAGGTAAACCAAGTTCACATCCTGATACCAAGCAAAAGCTTCCTCACAATGATTGACCTTACAATAAGGAACGAGACGTAGTGCATTATCTATTTGTAAAATCTGTTTCATCAGCTTTCCTTTTCAATAAGAGAGTTGTTGCTTGATTAAAACCATCACACCAGTTATACCATTTTGCTTCATACTCATCTTGAGCTAAGATATGATTTTTTAAATCCAGAACAGAGTAAATTTTTCTTTCTTCGCAAGCTTGCGCATAGAGATGATATAGCTCATCCCCACCATCTCTATCCCACTCAGCAGAAATCGTATCCCTACCTGCCAATAAAGCCTGATAAGCCCTGTGATGCCCATCTGTAATCAACAAGCAATTTCCAAATGCAAGAATACTAATTGGATCAACATTGTTTAGTTCTACCGACTGATAAAGCATCTGAATATCTTGCAACTTCTTTTCTGATAAGTATAGTTGAGTCGGATGAAGATCTGCTATACTGACTTTCATTTCTTTCTCCTCAAAGGAATTTGATACTCACTTCTGCTTGCCTTTAAATCGCCATTGGAAGCGGAGTTTGTCATAGAAGGGAAACTCGATAAACAGGACTCCCATCCACAAAAGAGACAATAGTTCATACTACTATTACTCTATTTTCATTGCTCTCACAATCGCTAAGGCAGTCAACACAAAAATAAAAAGTGGAATCACTGTGGTTTTTAGGTTTGTAGCACTCGCTAATGCAACGATGAGCATACTAAGAATTCCTGGTACAACAACATTAAACACTCCAAGCACTGACTGTATGGTTCCCATAACTTCCTCTGGAACCATCGAAAATACAAGGTTGAAAATCCGAGGTCCCATCATTCCTACAGCAACTGCGCATAAGAAGACAACTGCCAATAAAAGGAGAAACTGATTGGTCAACCAAGAAAAGAGAATACAGAGATGCATAATTTCTTCAAAGTAAGCAATCATTTTTATGGGAATATTTTTTAAGATACTTCCGCTCAGAAAACTTCCCACAATCGTTCCTGAAAAAATAACCACGGACAAGACTGCAATGGATTGCCCAGTGTCAAGGAAGATAAATGGATGATGGATCAACATCAAGGTCGTTAAAGGGGTAATAATACTTAAAATCACTTGGTTCATAGCTGCAATGAATATTAATTTGATGATTGCTGGAAAACTTGACAATATCTTCATTGAATGGAGGAAATGCTCTCCAAAAGATTTTGCGGTTAATCTTTTACCAACCTCCATCTGTCCCTCAATATCTCTCAAAGAAGTACGAATAAGCACCACACCCAACAGTGCAAAAAGAAAGGTCAAAGCATTCAAACCTACAAACATCTGAAGACTGATAACCCCAATCAAAACTCCACCTATAAGGTTGCTGAGAATATTAACTACACCAGCAGTTGCCTGTCTAAACCCCATAGCATCTGTCATATCATCTCCGATAATCCTCACATACAAAGGAGAAATCATAGCACCCGCAAAATAACTCATGGTATCTGATAAAAGATTGATTCCGCAAATAAGGAGAACCATCCCCATAGAGAAGTTCTTATCCGCTACAAACAGTGTCAATAGAGTATAAAGCAGAAACTTACTTGCCAATATAGCAATATATTTTGCGACACGATTTTTTTGAAAATCGGCAATAACACCTGTGAACAACTGAGAAATCTGTGGCAAAGTCTCCGAAACTGTTATACAAAGAACAGCTAATGAAGCAAATTTATATCCCGATACATACGAAATAAAGGAAATATAAAACAGCGTATCCCCAAATGACGAAACCCATTGATTAATCAGCAACATTCGATAACTTTTATTAGTCAAAAAAGTATTCATTGAATCGCCTCCTTCTTCAGTTCAAAAGGAAATTGAAATTCTAACAGTGCCCAATATATTCCCAAAGTTCCAATACCAAAATCAAAATAATCGTAATTTCGATTCTCACTTTGAAAAACAAGAAGTTCATCATACTTTCTAAAAGACTTAGTAAGAAGCAACTGAACTATATCATTCTTATCTTTATCTCCAAATACATACGCATAAGTTTGTAACAGACTAGCAATGCCATGGCAATAACATGTTTCCATACTCAGGTGGTGGTTAAGAATCACCACTCTAGCCTCCGAAATTAACTTAGAGTATTTTAGAGGTTCGACCAAACAAAGATATAGAATCAACCCTGATAGTCCATCACACCAAGATAGCTCTAAATTATTGTAACTATTTTTATTTTTCAAAATTTCTTGTGATAATATTTTTGCAATTTCTTCTGTAAAAATACTTATTATGGAATCAAATTTCTTACTATCAAATAAAATTTTATATTCATTCAAAACATATGCTATTCCTGCTTTTCCATGAGCAAAACTATAATCAAACAAGGAATTATATTGTGAAAAATCCTGACCGATTTCCTCTTGAAGTTCAGAAATTGCAGTATGGATAAATTCTTCAAGATAGGCGGTTCCTTCCAACTCATAATACCTCATAAGAGATAGCAAAACACCTGCTTTTCCTAAAACAAAATCCTGTTCGCTAATATCATTATAACCTAACAATATTTCACTTACTAGAGTAGTAGCTTTATTTTTATAAAAAATATCACCTGTTCTTTCAAACAATAATATTAAAGCCCATAAAAATCCTGACGCACCAAAATACAATGAATTTTGATACAGATAACTCTTGCTATCTCTTGTTATTTCTATCTTTTGAACCCATTGCTTAACTAACTTCAGTTCAGAAGACGATAAACATTGAGTAACAAATATTATATAACCAGACAGTCCGTGCTGAAAAGATATCGGGTTAACAAATTCTCCAAATTCATTTGAAGGTAAAAGACGACCTGTGCTATCAATATTTTGGGATAAAATAAAATGTGCTATTTTCTCAGATTCCTTTTTAAAATCATAACAACTAACATTAAAATCCACCTCTGACATATCAATATTCAAAATTTCAATTTCATTAATTTTCTTTATTATATTAGTAGATTCTTTCGCTTCACTTAAATTCAACAGATAAATCAACCAGTAATACACACTCTCTGATATATATTCCATATTTTTAGCGATTCGTAACGCTTGTTTTATTTTATCAATACAACTAATATCGTACAGATTGTCTCCCGGCGAAAAAGCTAATGTTCTACCAACCAAAATAGCAAAACTAGTCATGGCTACAGCAAAATAATCTTGATTAATCGAACTCTCAGATAGGTCATTATCTGGATTTACCATAAAAGGGGTTTTTACATATCGTCGTACATCTTTTATCAGAGATACATTCTCTAAATCTATTAAAAATATAGAACCATCTTCTCTATAAATAAAATTTGTAGGCGATAAGTCTACAATCTTATATCCTAAACTATGAATAGAATTAACAATTGATATTAAATTATCTATTAATTTTAATTTTGTTCTATAAGAAAACCTTTCTTCCCCAATTAAATCAAAATAACTATATCCTTCAATAAAACTTTGAACAACAAAATAGTCTCCATCAACTTCAAACTCATCTATAAAGTTTGCCGTATAAAGCTGAGAATCTAATATCTTCAACATATTAGCTTCATTTTTTATCTCAGCGATAGCAAAATGCTTCCCCTCAACATCGTTGCTGACAAAAGGGCGCACTTGTTTCACAATAACTTTTTCCCCAGTATCTTTCTTTTTAGCTCTATATACATTCCCTCTGTTAGATTTTTTTAATATTATTTCAAATTTATAGTTATTTATTAAATGATTCTCAGGTATTCTCCCTATCTCTCCAAATAACTCCTGTTTCTCTTCTGGAGTAAAAAGATCCTCCTTCCAATCAGGTATCACAGGAAAATTTTTACGAACATCTTCTACCCAATTCCCCTCCTCGTTTTTCAACAAATAAATAATTTTGTGATTTTTTTCGTCATATTCTTGTATTTTTTTAAATGAACCAAATCTATAGTGCAGCGGTGAATGTTTTCCACATTGAAAATCAGACAATATTCTTGGAGAAAAATATATAGCAAGTTTCTCACGTAACGCTAATATTATTTCACGAGCTTGCTTATCATTTGCAGGATAAATTGTCATAAATTTATTGGCTATAGGTGACGTTTCTCGTGGAGAGTTAATCTTTTTTAAACTTTCAATATCCTTAACAACTTTAAATGAACATTCAATTTCGCGTAAAAAAGATGCTACTAGTGTAAAGATACTAACCGCATCTTTCATTTGTGAACTTATGTGAATTTTCCATCCCGAATCTGATAAATTCTTATTATAGCCAAAATAAACCCAGTCAGAAGAAACATACTTAACTTTAGAATCAAATTGTTGTATTGAATTCTCAAGAACATCCATTAATTACTCCTCGTATATAAAGAAAGAGAAGTAGACTAACCCACCTCTCCTATATAATTAAACTATCTTAAACTTTCGTAAATAATCTACAATTGATTAAATACATGAAAGCGCCTATTAAACTTGAACTTCTTAAAAATGAACTGTCAAACTATAAAGAATTATGAAATATTTTATATGCAGACATCAACATTTCAATAAGAAGAGGTTCTAAAAGCATTTAAGACTAACCGACTGTAACCGAGCATGTAAAGTCGCATAATCTTTCAACTTGCGTAGGAAGAGGTGCAACTGGTAACATCTCAAGATTTGACAATGTTTCCATGGTGATTCTCCTAATTTTATTTAGAATTCTTTTTCCGGAAAGGAAAATTCTATAAAGCCTTTATAAATATAGTTAAAGAGTTTTTTAGATAAATCTCACAAGCAAAACTTCAACATCCAGATAAATGAAGTCTCAATACACTAATACAACACTTAAGGACTAAATCCTCCATCAGAATCTGATTTATTTTTGAAAGTAAAACTCAATTCTGTTTATGAAGCGATATGTTGGATATCTTTAAAGTGAAATTCCATATGCTGGTCCTGGATCAACTCCTCTAGTTGTTACAGATAAAGAGCCACTTAACACATTAAATAGAAATAGAAGCAATAAAGCAATTAATATACATAGCTTGACAACTTGAAATCTTTTCATCTTCTAAACCTCCTTAACTATTGACGATATTCTAACACATCAATTTTAGTTTGTCAATAATTTTTATGTAGATTTCTTATTTTTTTTGAAATATGAATTTAAGTTATCTAAAAATACAAATCTTTTTCTTAATCTTCACTTTCCAATAATTTCATTTCCTTCTCAATTTCCATCATCATTCTCTGGTTCTCTTCGTGCTTGTAAAGCTGATAAGATACTTGATAAAAACCTAGTATCCTATCCTTTTCAGCAAATCCCACACTTATATTTCCCAATAAACAATACAAATCTGCTAATCGATAACTACTATTATATCTTTTACAAATAGCTATTGTTTCTGTAATCTCTTCTATAGCTTCAGATGTTTGTTCATTCAACCACAAATATCTACAATAGTTATATCGGAATTTAATCATCAATTCTAATTGTTCCAAATGATGAACAGATAATGACTGGATATTCTCTTTTAAAAGTTGATAGAGCTCCTGATATGTGTCTTCCTGCCCCATATCAAAATAAAAATTAGCCAAGGTATTTCCCAGCTGTAGATAGTAAAAATCAGATTTTTTCAGAGACAACAGTATTTTTTCCAATTTCGCAACTGCCTCTGTTTGATGATTCAGATAATGGAATTGAACTAATGTATCAATCCAGTCTAAATAAATCTGATCTTTAGCAGATAAACGAGCACGTTTAGATTTTTCTAGTTCATATATGTAATGGAGAGATTCATATTCCCTCTCATCCAAAAACTTCTTAGATAGTTCTTTAAACTTATCAATATTTTCCAAGCTAGAAACCTCAGTCTCTTCAAAGAAATAATTCATGCTCACCTTCAATCGCTTAGATAGCTGAAAGAGTAATTCTGACCCGGGTGAGTATTTACCTTGCTCCATACGGCTAATCTGTCCTTGCTCACAAATCCCCTTAGCCAATTCCTTTTGAGATAATTTTAATTCCTTTCTCTTGTTTTTTAAGCGTGTCGCTAGTAACATGTCCACACTTTATTCCTCCTTGCTTTATTTATTAAAGTACATCAAGTTTCAAAAACATGTTTAAAATATATATTTTATATCCTTATCTTTGTATAATTTTTTATCTTTTTCATCACTTCTGCTTGCCTTTAAATCGCCATTGAAAGCGTAGCTTGTCATAGAAGGGAAATTCGATAAACAAGACTCCCAAGCCCACACAGAGACTGGCAAGAACGTCTGATGGATAGTGAACTCCCAGATAAACCCTTGATACCAGCACACTGACTAGGTAGAGAGCAAGGATACCTTGCACGACTTTTCTCCAGACCGGATTTTTCATCCGTTGACTGAGAATGACAATCAGAGAGCCGACCATCAAGGTTACAGCCAGAGAATGACCACTTGGGAAGGAAAATCCCTTCTCCTCAACCAAGTGTAAAATAGCTGGTCGTGGGCGCTGGTAGATGTTTTTAAAAGTCACGATTAAAAGTCCTGCTAAAGCCAGATTTCCCAGCATGAAGAAACTTTCTATCTTCCATCGCTTACGATAAAAGATAGAGGCTACGATGGCAACCCAAGTGATAATCACTGGAATATCAATCAAGCGTGTGATGGCTCGGAAAAGAATAGTCAAGTAATCTGGTAAGTCTCCTCGAATGGCAGTCTGAATCGATTGGTCAAAACCGACCAGCGTTTCAGGGTAAAATTTGACCATGTAGCCAAGAATAACGAAAAGTAAAAGGGCAAAACTGCCCTTCATTAAAAATGTTTGTTTATCTTTCATAATGTTTTAAGGTTGGTTTCAAAAGGACATACAACAACCAGAATGAAACGGAAAAGATTACACCCTCAATCAAGTTAAAAGGCAACACCATAGTCATTAGGTAGTTGGAAAGTCCCAAAATTTTTCCAATATCAAAGTTAGCAAACTTAGCGTACAAAGGAACAGCGTAAACATAGTTGAGAACCAACATAGCCACGGTTAAACCAATAGTCCCAGCTAGAGAGCCTAGTAGGAAACGAAGGGTTGTCCGTTCCTTTTTCCAAATCAAAGCAAATACGATGACAAAAACTCCCAAAGCTACGATATTCATCGGCAAACCAATGTAAGTATTCACTCCTTGACTATTAAGAAGCAATTTCAAGAGTGAGCGAAGCAAGAGAATTCCTAGAGCAGCAGGCAAATCCATGACCACCAAGCCCACAAGGACTGGCAAGATACTAAATTCGATCTTGAGGAAGGACGCCGCTGGCAAAAGCGGAAAGTCAAAGTACATCAGCACAAATGAGATGGCTGATAAGATTGCAATGGTCGAAAGTCGACGTGTGTTTGTCATAACAGGTTCCTCCAATTTTCTATAAAATCAGAAGAAGTTAGAAAGGATTCCTCTATCTATTCTCAATTTTATATCCCAAAAGTTCCCTCTCACTCTATTAAAGAAAACAAAAGCAAGCGGTTACAATTTAGCTATAAATCCATCAGAACAGACAAAGCTATTCTTTCGTCTTCTCCCATCCAGACTATACTGTCGGTTGTGGAATCTCACCACATCAGCTTGCGCTCGCGGACTTATTTGGCTAAGATATTTTAGATTTATCTAGGCGTCGCAGTCGAAGATAATACTTAAAGTATATCGAGACAAGACAACGACGAGAATGCTAAAATAGCTAGTCAAATTTACCGCCGGTCGGGAATCACACCC
>JAWHFN010000029.1:0-14444 GCA_032565555.1 Streptococcus mitis
CGTGAAGTCAAACGTGTTACACCGGATCGTGTTGATGAAGTTGATGATAGAGATGGGGTAAATGAGATTACATTAGTAACCTGCGAAGACCTTGCTGCTACAGAACGTATTATTGTAAAAGGCGATTTGAAAGAAACAAAAGATTATTCACAAACATCTGATGAAATCCTAACAGCTTTCAATCAACCATATAGACAATTTTATTAATACAAATCAGTGAAATCCTGGATTTCACTGATTTTTTAAGCTTTTCATAAGAATAAACTTTTATGAAATACAGAAAACGTTTCCTTAATTCTAAAGTTTGTGATATAATTATCACAAATAAAAGTTTTAGGAGTTTATTATGGTTTCTTCAGAATTTATCTCAAAGATTGAATTTGCTTGCAAGAAGAAGGAAAGTCTTTATACTCAAAGCAAATTTAAGTATGCGATTCGTTCTATGTTCGCAGGTGCATTTTTAACCTTCAGTACAGCTGCTGGTGCAGTTGGGGCTGACTTGATTAATAAAATTGCACCAGGTAGTGGACGTTTCCTCTTCCCATTTGTCTTTGCTTGGGGCTTGGCCTACATTGTTTTCTTGAATGCCGAGTTGGTAACATCAAACATGATGTTCTTGACTGCTGGTAGTTTCTTGAAAAAAATCTCTTGGAGAAAGACAGCTGAGATTTTACTTTACTGTACCTTGTTCAACCTTATCGGTGCTTTGATAGCAGGTTGGGGCTTTGCCCACTCAGCAGCTTATGCACATCTGACACACGATAGTTTCATCTCAGGGGTTGTTGAGATGAAGTTAGGTCGCTCAAATGAATTAATCTTGCTTGAGGCGATTTTGGCAAATATTTTCGTAAATATTGCGATTCTTTCATTTGTTTTGGTCAAAGATGGTGGTGCCAAACTTTGGCTTGTGTTGTCAGCGATTTACATGTTTGTATTCTTAACAAACGAGCACATCGCAGCGAACTTTGCTTCTTTCGCGATTGTAAAATTCAGTGTTGCTGCTGATTCAATTGCTAACTTCGGTGTTGGAAACATGCTTCGCCACTGGGGTGTAACTTTCATCGGAAACTTTATCGGAGGAGGCCTCTTGATGGGTCTTCCATATGCCTTCCTCAATAAAAATGAAGATACTTATGTAGATTAAGAAAATGAGCACGATTGAGTCGTGCTTTTTTCGTTTTGTAAGAAGTAATAGTCGCTCCTTATATCAAAATATAGAAAAGAGGTATTAGTCAAGATAGGTCGATAGTGCTACAATATCCTTAATCAAACTATATGGAGGTCGCTTTATGACTCGTGATTTTAAATTTGAAACTCTACAACTACATGCTGGACAAGTTGTGGATCCAGCTACCAAGTCTCGTGCAGTACCGATTTATCAGACTACATCCTTCGTTTTTGATGATACGCAAGAAGGTGCCGATTTGTTTGCCTTGAGAAAACCAGGCAACATCTATACTCGTATTACAAATCCTACAACGGCTGCTTTTGAAGAAAGAATTGCAGCTCTGGAAGGTGGTGTCGGAGCTCTTGCAACAGCATCAGGTATGGCAGCAGTGACTTATACGATTTTGGCACTTGCCCACGCAGGTGACCATGTAGTAGCGGCATCAACTATTTACGGTGGGACTTTCAATCTCTTGAAAGAAACCCTTCCTCGTTATGGGATCACAACAACCTTTGTCGATGTTGATAATTTGGAGGAAGTAGAAGCAGCTATCAATGACAATACCAAGCTAGTCTTGATTGAAACCTTGGGGAATCCCTTGATTAACATTCCTGACTTGGAAAAATTGGCTGAGATTGCGCATAAACATCAGATTCCACTTATTTCTGACAATACCTTTGCCACACCTTACTTGATTAATGTCTTCTCTCACGGTGTAGATATTGCCATTCACTCTGCGACTAAGTTTATCGGTGGGCATGGTACGACTATTGGAGGAGTGATTGTCGATAGTGGGCGTTTTGACTGGGCGGCTTCAGGTAAATTTCCTCAATTTGTTGAGGAAGATCCAAGTTACCATAACTTGAGCTATACTCGTGATGTGGGTGCAGCAGCCTTTATTATCGCTGTTCGTGTTCAATTGCTTCGTGATACAGGTGCGGCCTTGTCACCATTTAATGCCTTTCTCTTACTTCAAGGACTTGAAACCCTTTCACTTCGTGTGGAACGTCATGTACAAAATGCAGAGAAAATTGTTGATTTCCTTGTCAACCATCCTAAGGTAGAAAAAGTTAACTATCCAAAATTAGCAGATAGTCCTTATCATGCCTTGGCTGAGAAATATTTACCAAAAGGTGTGGGCTCAATCTTTACCTTCCATGTCAAAGGTGGGGAAGCAGAAGCACGCAAGGTAATTGATCATTTAGAAATTTTTTCTGACCTAGCAAACGTGGCAGATGCTAAATCGCTTGTTGTCCATCCAGCAACAACCACTCATGGTCAATTGTCAGAAAAAGACCTAGAAGCAGCTGGTGTCACACCAAACCAAATCCGCTTGTCAATCGGTCTTGAAAATGTAGATGATTTGATTGAAGACTTGCGCTTAGCCTTGGAAAAAATTTAAAGAAAAAGAAGATAAACAGTGGGTTTCGACTCGCTGTTTTTGATTTTCCTTCAGGCATGATATAATGGTTACAGAAGTCTAGAAAGAGGAACGATATGAACGAAATCAAATGCCCCAACTGTGGGGAAGTCTTTACAGTAAATGAAAGTCAGTATGTCGAACTTCTGTCTCAAGTGAGAACAGCAGAGTTTGATAAGGAACTACATGAGCGGATGAAGCAGGAACTGGCCTTGGTTGAGCAAAAGGCCATGAATGAACAACAGTCTAAACTAGCTCAAAAAGACCAAGAAATTGCACAATTGCAGAGTCAAATCCAAAACTTTGATACAGAAAAAGAATTGGCCAAGAAAGAGGTTGAACAGACAAGCCATCAGGCCTTATTGGCTAAGGACAAGGAAGTACAGGCCTTGGAAAACCAATTGGCTACCTTGCGTTTGGAGCATGAAAATCAACTGCAAAAGACCCTTTCTGACCTAGAAAAAGAACGTGATCAGGTTAAAAACCAGCTTCTTTTACAAGAAAAAGAAAACGAGCTTTCTCTTGCTTCTGTTAAACAAAACTATGAAGCCCAGCTTAAAGCAGCCAGTGAACAGGTCGAGTTCTATAAGAATTTCAAAGCCCAGCAATCTACAAAAGCCATCGGGGAAAGTCTGGAACAGTATGCAGAGAGTGAGTTTAACAAGGTCCGTAGTTTCGCCTTTCCAAATGCCTACTTTGAGAAGGATAACAAGGTTTCTGCGCGTGGGTCTAAGGGGGACTTTATCTTCTGTGAGAGTGATGAAAATGGGGTCGAAATTATTTCCATCATGTTTGAAATGAAAAATGAAGCAGATGGAACAGAGAAGAAGCACAAGAATGCAGATTTTTACAAGGAATTGGACAAGGACCGTCGGGAGAAGAACTGTGAGTATGCCGTTTTGGTGACCATGCTTGAGGCCGATAATGACTACTTTAACACAGGGATTGTTGACGTCAGCCACGAGTATGAAAAGATGTATGTGGTCCGTCCTCAGTTCTTTATTCAGTTGATTGGGCTTTTGCGTAATGCGGCGCTTAATTCTCTAAAATATAAGCAGGAGTTGGCCTTTGTTCGCGAACAAAATATTGACATCACTCATTTTGAGGAAGACTTGGATGCCTTTAAACTAGCCTTTGCTAAGAACTATAACTCAGCTTCGACTAATTTTGGCAAAGCTATCGATGAAATTGACAAGGCCATCAAACGCATGGAAGAAGTCAAGAAATTCCTGACAACTTCTGAAAACCAACTCCGTCTAGCTAACAACAAATTAGAAGATGTTTCTGTTAAAAAATTGACACGTAAAAATCCAACTATGAAAGCAAAGTTTGAAGCGCTGAAGGGGGAGTAGAAAGCAAAAATGAACGGTATTATTAACTTAAAAAAAGAAGCAGGGATGACCTCGCATGATGCGGTTTTTAAACTGCGTAAGATTTTGGGAACTAAGAAGATTGGTCA
Organism: Streptococcus mitis; assembly: GCA_032565555.1. Lineage (GTDB taxonomy): Bacteria > Bacillota > Bacilli > Lactobacillales > Streptococcaceae > Streptococcus > Streptococcus mitis_DM. The sequence goes on from JAWHFN010000029.1 coordinate 4,048, forward strand.
TGGTGGGACCTTGGATCCGGATGTGGTGGGTGTTTTGCCGATTGCAGTTGGTAAGGCGACACGAATGGTCGAGTTTATGCAGGATGAGGGCAAGGTCTATGAGGGTGAAATCACTCTTGGTTATTCAACGACGACTGAGGATGCCAGTGGGGAAGTGGTCGAAGAGACACCCGTTCTGTCGCCCTTGGATGAAAAGCTTGTCGATGAAGCGATTGCTAGCTTGACTGGACCTATTACTCAGATTCCACCTATGTATTCAGCTGTTAAGGTTAATGGTCGTAAGCTTTATGAGTATGCGCGTGCTGGTCAGGAAGTGGAGCGTCCAGAACGTCAGGTGACTATTTATAGCTTTGAGCGGACAAGTCCGATTTCTTATGATGGCCAACTTGCAAGATTCACTTTTCGTGTGAAATGTAGTAAGGGGACTTATATCCGTACCTTGTCTGTTGACTTGGGAGAAAAATTGGGTTATGCGGCTCATATGTCGCACTTGACACGAACAAGTGCTGCAGGCTTACAATTAGAAGATGCTCTTACCTTGGAAGAAATTGCTGAAAAAGTGGAGGCTGGTCAATTAGACTTTCTCCATCCTCTAGAGATTGGGACAGGCGACCTTGTCAAAGTTTTCCTAAGTCCAGATGAGGCTACAGAAGTGCGCTTTGGTCGTTTTATCGAACTCGAACAAACAGAACAAGAATTGGCTGCTTTTGAAGATGATAAATTGCTAGCCATTCTAGAGAAGCGAGACCATCTCTACAAGCCAAGGAAGGTTTTTAGCTAGTCTAACTGAGGTGTAGGTAGTGTTATTTCCCCTAGACTATCCAAATCAGACTATAAATTTTGCAAAAAATGTGATAGAATAGACGACGGATAAAAAAACGGAGGATAGCATGCAAAATAGACCAATCATTATCGGAGTGACAGGTGGTTCTGGTGGTGGTAAGACCAGTGTTTCAAGAGCCATTTTATCGCATTTCCCTGATGAAAAGATTTCCATGATTGAGCATGATTCATACTACAAGGATCAGTCTCATTTGACCTTTGAAGAGCGTGTCAAAACCAACTACGACCATCCTTTTGCCTTTGATACAGACTTGATGATTGAGCAGATTAAGGAATTGTTGGCAGGGCGTCCGGTGGACATTCCGACTTATGACTATACAGAGCATACACGAAGCAACAAGACTTATCGTCAGGAGCCTCAAGATGTCTTTATCGTTGAGGGCATTTTGGTCTTGGAGGACAAGCGCCTGCGCGATTTGATGGATATCAAGATTTTTGTGGATACAGATGATGATGTGCGCATTATTCGTCGTATCAAGCGCGATATGGAGGAGCGAGGTCGTAGCCTTGATAGCGTTATTGACGAGTACTTAGGTGTGGTTAAACCTATGTATCATCAGTTTATCGAGCCAACCAAGCGTTATGCTGATATCGTCATTCCTGAAGGGGTCAGCAATACGGTGGCTATCGACCTGTTGACGACCAAGATTGAAAAGATTTTGGAAGAAGCTCGAAACAGCAAATAATCAGATGTGGAGGCCTTGCCTCCTTTTTTTATTTTTCCCTCATAATGGTACATAAATGGAGATTTTTAGGCATATTTTTGGTATAATAATACCCATGAAAGAGCAAGAAAATGAATAGTAGGTGGAGATGGAAAAGTATTTATCGGTAACAACTTTGACCAAGTATCTGAAAATGAAATTCGATAAAGACCCTTACTTGGAACGGGTCTATTTAACTGGTCAAGTTTCCAACTTTCGTAAACGACCTACTCACCAATATTTCTCCCTAAAGGATGACCATGCAGTTATTCAAGCGACTATTTGGTCTGGGATTTATCAGAAATTAGGTTTCGACCTGGAAGAAGGGATGAAGATCAATGTGATTGGGCGTGTACAGGTCTATGAACCGAGCGGTAGCTACTCCATCATCATTGAAAAGGCAGAGCCTGATGGAGTTGGTGCGCTTGCGATTCAGTTTGAACAACTCAAGAAAAAATTGACAGAAGAAGGTCTGTTTCAAGAACGCTTCAAGCAACCTCTGCCCCAATTTTCTAAGAGGATTGGTGTGGTAACCAGTCGCAGTGGAGCCGTTATTCGTGATATTATCACGACCGTCAGCAGGCGCTTTCCAGGTGTGGACATTCTTCTCTATCCGACCAAGGTTCAAGGTGATGGAGCGGCAGAAGAAATTGCTCGAAATATTGCGCGTGCTAATCAACGTGACGATTTGGACTTGCTCATTATTGGTCGTGGTGGCGGTTCTATCGAGGATCTCTGGGCCTTTAACGAAGAAATTGTGGTACGAGCTATTTTTGAATCTCGTTTGCCAGTTATTTCTAGTGTGGGGCATGAGACAGATGTGACCTTGGCAGATTTTGTGGCAGATAGAAGGGCTGCGACTCCAACAGCTGCAGCTGAGCTGGCAACGCCTGTGACCAAGTTGGATCTATTAGCTCATTTGCAAAATCAAGAAAAACGGATGGCAACAGCAGTCCGAAATGTCCTATCTAAGAAACAAGAAGCTTTAAAAAAATGCAGTCAGTCAGTCATCTTTAGACAGCCAGAGCGCTTGTATGATGGTTATTTGCAAAGATTGGACCAACTACAGCTGCGTTTAAAACAAAGTTTGCGAACACGGATTTCTGATAACAAACAAGTCGTCCAAGCAAGGACGCATCGACTGGTCCAATTATCACCTATTACCAAAATCCAGCGTTATCAAGACCGCCTAGGTCAGTTGGATAAGCTCCTACGTAGCCAAATGGCGCTGGTTTATGATGCCAAGGTTGCTGAAGTGAAAAGACTTTCAGAAGCCTTGTTGATGTTGGATACCAGTCGAATCGTGGCGCGTGGCTATGCTATTGTCAAAAAAGAAGAGTCCGTCATCGATTCGGTTGAAAATTTGAAGAAAAAAGACCAAGTGACGCTTTTGATGCGAGATGGTCAAGTAGAATTAGAGGTTAAAGATGTCAAAACAAAAGAAATTTGAGGAAAATCTAGCAGAACTGGAGACCATTGTCCAAAGTTTGGAAAATGGTGAAATTGCTCTGGAAGATGCGATTGCAGCCTTTCAAAAGGGCATGGTATTGTCAAAAGAGCTCCAAGCGACGTTGGACAAGGCTGAAAAGACCTTGGTCAAGGTCATGCAAGAAGACGGAACAGAGAGTGATTTTGAATGAAAAAGCAAGAAAAATTGGCTCTTGTTGAGTCGGCTTTGGAAGACTTTTATGGAGACCAGCAGTTTGCCTCTAGTTTGCGAGAGTCGGTTCTCTATTCCATTCATGCTGGTGGCAAGCGTATTCGGCCTTTTCTCTTGTTAGAAGTTTTGGAAGCCTTGCAAGTTGCCATCAAACCTGCTCACGCGCAGGTGGCCGCTGCCTTGGAAATGATTCATACAGGGAGCTTGATTCACGATGACCTTCCTGCCATGGATGATGATGATTACCGTCGGGGACGTTTGACCAATCATAAGAAATTCGGTGAAGCTATGGCCATTTTGGCAGGAGATGCCTTGTTCCTAGATCCTTATGCCTTGATAGCGCAGGCAGATTTGCCAAGTCAGATCAAGGTGGACTTGATTGCCAACTTATCGCTTGCTTCAGGAAGTTTAGGCATGGTGGCAGGTCAGGTTTTGGACATGGAAGGCGAACACCAGCATTTGTCCTTGAAAGAACTTCAGACCATTCATGCCAATAAGACTGGGAAGCTACTAGCCTATCCTTTCCAAGCGGCTGCAATTATAGCTGAATTGGCTCCTGAAATGCAGGTAAAATTGAAAACGGTAGGCGAATTGATTGGACTTGCTTTTCAAGTTCGAGATGATGTACTGGATGTGACTGCTAGTTTTGAGGAAATTGGCAAGACACCGCAAAAGGACTTGCAGGCTGAAAAATCAACCTATCCTGCCTTGTTAGGCTTGGAAGAAGCCATTGCCTTTTGCAACCAAACCTTGGATCAAGCTAATGCAAAATTAGAAGAAATTGCCCAGCAAGTTACTTTTGAGATAGAATCGATTGTAAGAGTAGTAGAAAGTTTGAGAATCAATGGCTAAGGAAAGGGTGGATGTACTAGCTTATAAACAGGGCTTGTTTGAAACGCGAGAGCAGGCCAAGCGCGGTGTCATGGCTGGCCTAGTCGTAGCAGTCCTGAATGGAGAACGGTTTGATAAACCAGGAGAGAAAATTCCAGATGACACCGAGCTAAAACTCAAGGGGGAGAAACTCAAGTATGTTAGCCGTGGTGGTTTGAAACTGGAGAAGGCCCTGCAGGTCTTTGATTTGTCAGTTGAAGGAGCTACAACGATTGATATTGGTGCCTCTACTGGAGGTTTTACCGATGTCATGTTGCAAAATGGTGCTGAGTTGGTCTTTGCAGTCGATGTCGGTACCAATCAGTTGGCTTGGAAATTACGCCAAGACCCACGGGTTGTCAGCATGGAGCAGTTCAATTTCCGCTATGCTGAAAAGACTGATTTCGAAAAGGAACCGAGCTTTGCCAGCATTGATGTGAGTTTCATTTCCCTCAGTCTTATTTTGCCGGCCTTGCACCGTGTCTTGGCTAATCAAGGTCAGGTTGTGGCTTTGGTTAAGCCCCAGTTTGAGGCAGGACGTGAGCAGATTGGGAAAAATGGAATCATTCGTGATGCCAAGGTCCATCAACATGTCCTTGAATCTGTCACAACCATGGCAGTAGAGGAAGGATTTTCAGTTCTTGGTTTGGACTTTTCTCCCATCCAAGGTGGACATGGAAATATTGAATTTTTAGCGTATTTGAAAAAAGAAGAGTCAGCAAGCAATCAGGTTCTTGCTGAAATTGAAGAAGTAGTAGAGAGGGCGCATAGTCAATTTAAAAATGAATAAAAAAGAGAGACTTGAAAAAATTAGACGATTTGTGACAGATTATCAAATCGGTACACAAGAAGAAATCGTAGAACATTTGAAAGAAGCAGGTATCACTGCAACTCAGGCAACGGTATCCCGAGATATCAAAGAGCTAGGCATTGTCAAAATTCCTTTGAGAGATAACACCTATGTCTATGAATTACCAAAATCAATCGTAAAAAGTTTGCAACTGGCTGAAGACAATATCGAATCGGCTGAATTGATGGATAAGATGATCAATCTCCAAGTTATTCCAGGAAATACAGCTTTTGTAAAAGCTCAGTTAACCGAGACTTTTGCGGACAAGATTTTTAGCTGTTTAGCTGATGATAGTTCGATTTTAGTCATTGCCAGAAGTGAAAGTCTAGCTGAGGAAATCTTTGAACAAGTAAAAAATTGGTAGGTCTATATGTTACTTGAAATTTCGATAAAAAACTTTGCCATTATTGAGGCTATTTCCCTCAATTTTGAAAAGGGAATGACTGTCTTGACTGGTGAAACGGGTGCAGGGAAGTCGATTATCATTGATGCTATGAATATGATGTTGGGAGCTCGTGCTACGACAGATGTTATTCGTCATGGTGCGCCAAAGGCAGAGATTGAGGGGCTATTCTCCGTTGAAAATAGTCGCCTTTTGCAGGAAATTTTTGATGAGCAAGGTTTGGAAATGGGTGATGAGATTATCATCCGTCGAGAGATCTTGCAAAATGGTCGTAGTATCAGCCGTGTGAATGGCCAGATGGTTAATCTGTCTGTTTTGCGTGCTATTGGGCAACATCTGGTGGATATTCATGGTCAGCATGACCAAGAAGAGTTAATGCGTCCTCAACTTCATATTCAAATGTTGGATGAATTCGGCGATGCAGCCTTTTGGGACTTGAAAGAAACCTATCAAACGAGTTTTGATGCCTACCGTAAAATGCGCAAGCAGGTTCTGGAAGTCAAGAAAAACCAACAGGAACACAAGGCTCGTATTGAAATGTTGGAATTTCAAATGGCAGAGATTGAGGCAGCAAACTTGCGAGCTGGAGAAGACCTGGCTCTCAATCAAGAGCGTGATAAACTTCTCAATCATAAAAATATTGCGGATACGCTGACCAATGCCTATAGTATGTTGGACAATGAAGAGTTCTCGAGTCTGGCCAATGTTCGTTCGGCCATGAATGACATGGAAAGTGTTGAAGAGTACGACCCTGAATACCGTGAAATTTCAAGCTCTTTGTCTGAGACTTACTATGTCTTAGAAGACATTAGCAAACGTCTGGAAGCTATTATTGAGGACCTTGATTTTAACGGCAATCGGCTTATGCAGGTTGAGAATCGTTTGGACCTCCTTCATACCATTACGCGTAAATATGGTGGGACTGTAGACGATGTCTTGCTTTACTTTGCAAAGATTACGGAAGAATACAATCTCTTGACAGGTAATAATCTTTCGTCTGAGGACATGGAAGCAGAGCTTAAGAAATTGGAAGTCAATCTTGTTGATTTGGCAGGTCAGCTTGCATCTGCTCGTCATGACTTGGCAAATCAACTTGAAGCAGAGATTAAACAAGAGCTTCAAGACCTCTATATGGAAAAAGCCCAGTTTCAGGTTCGTTTTAGCAAGGGCAAATTCAGTCGTGAGGGAAATGAAATGGTCGAATTTTACATTTCAACCAACCCTGGCGAAGATTTTAAACCCTTGGTTAAGGTTGCGTCTGGTGGGGAATTATCTCGTCTTATGCTAGCCATTAAGTCTGCCTTTTCACGTAAAGAAGGCAAGACCAGCATAGTCTTTGATGAGGTGGATACAGGAGTTTCAGGCCGTGTAGCTCAGGCTATTGCACAGAAGATTCATAAGATTGGTCAGCATGGTCAGGTCCTTGCTATTTCTCATTTGCCACAAGTGATTGCGATTGCGGATTATCAATTCTTTATTGAGAAGATTAGCAATGACCATTCAACAGTTTCGACTGTTCGTCTCTTGACGGTTGAAGAGCGAGTGGAAGAAGTTGCTAAGATGTTGGCAGGTGATGATGTCACAGAAGCCGCCCTGACGCAAGCCAGAGAATTGTTGAGAAACAGGGAGGAATAAGATGACAGACTATTATGTAATTGGAGATGTTCACGGAAAAGCTGGGATGCTGGAAGACCTTCTCAAAACATGGGATGGTCAGACTCAGTTGCTCTTTCTAGGGGACTTGATTGACCGTGGTGAAGATAGTCGCCGTGTCCTAGAGACGGTTAAGGACTTGGTCGATAATCAAGGGGCTATCTGTTTGTCAGGAAATCACGAGTATATGTTTTTGACTTGGCTTGATGACCCAGAAGAAAGTTATGACCACTATCGTCGCAATGGTGGAGATACAACCATTAACTCTATCCTAGGTCGTCCCTTGGATGCACCAGTTGATGGAGTTGAGGATGCCAAGCGTGTTGCTACTGAAGCGGCAGACTTGGTCGAATTTATTCGTCAAATGCCTTTTGTGGTAGAGACAGATAAGTATATCTTTGTGCACGCAGGTATTGATTTGACCTTAGACGACTGGCATGAAACCACAGATTATAAAAAAGTCTGGCTTAGAAAACCATTCCACGAAGCAGAAAATCATACTGGAAAAATCATTGTCTTTGGCCATACACCGGTCTATGGTTTGTTAAAGCAAGAGCGTGGTACTGCTGAGCTTTGGACTACAGAAGATGGCAAGATTGGAATGGATGGAGGAGCTGTTTATGGTGGTGTCCTTCATGGGATTGTCTTTACAGACCAAGGAATGACAGAACATCACTTTATCGAAAATGACGGCTTTGTCGCTGAAGATTAGTACTCCTAGCAGGGTATGGTCTTGTCAAAATATCAAAAACAATTTATAATAAATAGATACCCTGAAAGGAAGAGAATCATGAACTTAGAAGAATTGAAAAAACGACAGGAGAAGATCCGTAACTTCTCTATTATCGCCCATATTGACCATGGAAAGTCGACTCTAGCAGACCGCATTTTGGAAAAGACAGAGACGGTTTCAAGTCGTGAAATGCAGGCCCAGCTTTTGGACAGCATGGATCTAGAGCGAGAACGCGGGATTACCATTAAACTCAATGCCATCGAGCTCAATTATACTGCAAAAGATGGGGAAACTTATATTTTCCACTTGATTGACACGCCGGGGCACGTAGACTTTACCTATGAAGTTTCGCGTTCGCTCGCTGCCTGTGAGGGAGCGATTTTGGTGGTTGATGCTGCTCAAGGGATTGAGGCTCAAACCCTTGCCAACGTTTATTTGGCCTTGGATAATGATTTGGAAATCATGCCAGTCATTAACAAAATTGACCTACCAGCTGCAGATCCTGAGCGCGTGCGTACAGAGATTGAAGATGTCATTGGTTTGGATGCCAGTGAAGCAGTCTTAGCATCTGCCAAGGCTGGTATTGGCATAGAAGAAATTCTAGAGCAAATTGTAGAAAAAGTACCAGCACCAACAGGTGATGTGACGGCACCACTTAAGGCCTTGATTTTCGACTCGGTTTACGATGCCTACCGTGGAGTTATCCTCCAAGTGCGTGTCATGGATGGGGTGGTCAAACCTGGCGATAAGATTCAGCTTATGAGCAATGGCAAGACCTTCGATGTGACAGAAGTTGGTATTTTTACTCCGAAAGCAGTTGGTCGTGATTTCCTTGCGACTGGTGACGTTGGTTATATTGCGGCGTCTATTAAGACGGTTCAGGATACTCGTGTCGGGGACACCGTTACTTTGGCAACCAATCCTGCGGCAGAGCCATTACATGGCTACAAGCAGATGAATCCTATGGTCTTTGCGGGTCTCTATCCAATTGAGTCAAACAAGTACAATGACCTGCGTGAAGCCCTTGAAAAATTGCAACTGAATGATGCTAGTCTTCAGTTTGAACCAGAAACATCTCAGGCACTTGGATTTGGTTTCCGTTGTGGTTTCCTTGGACTTCTCCATATGGATGTTATCCAAGAACGTTTAGAGCGTGAGTTCAACATCGACCTCATCATGACAGCTCCGTCTGTTATCTATAAAGTCAATCTGACAGACGGCGAGTCTATGGATGTGTCTAACCCGTCTGAGTTCCCAGACCCAACTAAGATTGCGACCATTGAAGAACCTTATGTTAAAGCGCAACTCATGGTACCGCAAGAGTTTGTTGGAGCAGTCATGGAATTAGCTCAGCGTAAGCGTGGGGACTTTGTGACTATGGACTATATTGATGATAACCGTGTCAATGTTATCTATCAAATTCCATTGGCTGAAATCGTCTTTGACTTCTTTGATAAACTCAAGTCTTCAACTCGCGGTTATGCAAGCTTTGACTATGAATTGTCAGAGTACCGCCCATCTAAGCTAGTGAAAATGGATATCCTTCTCAATGGAGACAAGGTGGATGCCCTTAGCTTTATCGTTCACAAGGACTTTGCCTACGAACGTGGAAAACTCATCGTTGATAAGCTCAAGAAAATCATCCCTCGTCAACAATTTGAGGTGCCAATTCAAGCGGCTATTGGACACAAAATTGTCGCTCGTACTGATATCAAGGCCCTTCGTAAGAACGTACTTGCTAAATGTTATGGTGGTGACGTTTCTCGTAAACGCAAACTCCTTGAAAAACAAAAAGCTGGTAAGAAACGTATGAAAGCTATCGGATCAGTTGAAGTCCCACAAGAAGCCTTCCTCAGCGTCTTGAGTATGGATGAAGAATAAGTTATCAGAAACGCCTTTCCTTCTTCATAGGAAATTTATATAAGAATTAATAGTAAAGCAGGCTTAGATGGTCTGCTTTTTTAGTTTCTAGAACAGCAAAAATGTTTAAATTGTTTGTTTATGTGTTTGTTTTTATACAACAGACCACAAAAACAACAAAAGTATAAAAAAAGAGACAAAAAAGAACAGAAAATCGTTGACAACGATTTCATATAGTGTTATACTTATAGCATAAAGTTAATGGAAAGAAGGGAAAACCTTATGGGATTAGATCATTTCTTTGACAAAAACCTTGTGTTTTGCTTAGAAGCGGATAATCAAGAACATCTCTTTGATCAAGTTGCAACTTTATTGGAAGAACGAGAAATCGTAACTCCAACCTATCGTGAAGCCTTGATCACGCGTGAAAAGTCATTTCCAACTGGCTTAGATATGGAATTTTTGGGTAAGGATTTGCCGAATGTGGCTATTCCTCATACAGATATTGTTCATAATCTAGCTGAAAAAGTTGTGGTCGTTCGATTAGATAAACCAGTGACTTTCCACAATATGATTGCACCAGATAAGGAAGTAGAAGTATCTTTACTCTTCTTTATCATTAATAACTCAAGTTCAAGTCAAACAAACATTCTTGCTCAGTTGATGGACTTCTTTACTGGAAATGGTCATCTTGAAGACCTATCAAAAATTTCTGAACCAGAAGCCCTCTATGCTTATATAGCTGAAGCAATCGCTTAATCTTGTCTATTAAAAATATTAAATCGGAGGAAATCCATATGATTAAAATTCTTGCTGCCTGC
>JAWHFN010000030.1:0-14120 GCA_032565555.1 Streptococcus mitis
TGTCAAAGAAGTCTCCTTGATACAGCTAAAATGACTAGTAATTTTCTCTTTATAGTTTCTGTTTTAACTCAACTAAGACATTCATAGCCTGCATGGGTGTCATGTTGTAAATGTCCAATTTAGCTAATTCTTCTAGGATAGGATGTTCTTCTGCCCTATCAAAGAGTGAAATTTGTTCTGTAACAGTACTTGTTTGTTTCATAGGAGCAGGACTTTCTGTTCCTTGATTCTCTAGCTGAGTCAAAATCTTATCCGCCCTTGCTAAAAGGTCTGCTGGCAAGCCAGCAATCTTGGCAACATGGATACCGTAGGATTTATCAGCTGGGCCTGGTTCAATCTTATGAAGGAAGGTGACCTGCCCATCCTGCTCCAAGGTTGCCACATGGACATTGACCAAATGTTCCAAGCTAGACTCCAGACTAGTCAACTCATGGTAGTGGGTCGCAAAAAGGGTCTTGGCTCCTATGTGCTCATGGATGTATTCGATGATAGATTGAGCAAGAGCCATTCCGTCATAAGTCGCAGTTCCTCGACCTAACTCATCAAAGAGAATGAGAGAGTTCTTGGTCGCATGCGAAATGGCATTATTGGCCTCCATCATCTCTACCATAAAGGTTGATTGACCTGAAACCAAGTCATCTGCTGCTCCGATACGGGTAAAAATTGCATCAAAAATCGGCAAATAGGCTCTTTCAGCAGGAACATAGGACCCCATCTGGGCCATTATCGCCGTCATGGCTAACTGACGCATATAGGTTGACTTCCCGCTCATGTTAGGCCCTGTAATCAGTTGAATACTGGTATCTTCTGCCATCTGAATCGTATTGGGAATATAGGTCTGAGCCCCCATAACCTTTTCAACGACAGCATGGCGCCCTTTCTGGATATCAATTCGCGAATCATCTCCGAATTCAGGTCGAATCAAATGCTGGGTTTCAGCTACAACCGCCAGACTCTGTAAGACATCAACTGTCGCAATTCCTTGGGCTAGAGCCTGCAAACGCTGGATATACTTGCTGACCTCTTCACGAATGCGCATAAAAATTTCGTACTCTAGATTAGCTGACTTCTCACGCGCCTCCAGCATATCTCCCTCGATACGGGCTAATTCTTCGGTTCCAAAACGTTCTGAGTTTTTCAGCGTCGCCTTGCGGAAAAAATGGGCTGGCACATTTCCCAGTTGAGAATTGGTCACATGGAAATAGTAGCCATCCTTTTTATTGTAGTCAATCTTGAGCGTGCTGATACCAGAGCTTTCTCTCTCCTTAACCTCAATCTCAGCAATCCAACCAGTCCCTTCTCTGAGAACGCGACGGTACTTATCTAAAGTCTCATCAAATCCAGTGCGGATAATACCACCTTCCGTAATCACATGAGGAGCTTCAGGAGCAATCGCTGCGCTAATCAAACTCTTCAACTCAGGGATTCCATCCAGTTGTTCGATGAGATAGACTAGAGCAGGTTGCTCCATCCCTTCTAAAATCGCACGAATCCTTGGCACACTGGACAAGGTAGTCGCCAGCTGCAAGAGGTCCTTGGGATTGGTCTTGCCAAAAGAAACCCGACTAGCCAAGCGTTCGATATCATAAACACCTTTGAGACTATCCGTTAAATCACTGCGCTCAAAGAAGTAATCAAGAAAGACCTGCACCACTTCTTGACGCTGAACAATTCGCTCCTTATCAATCAGGGGACGATGAATCCAAGAACGCAAGAGACGCATACCCATAGCTGTTTTGGTTTCATCCAAAAGCCAGAAAAGACTGCCTTGCTTCTTGCCTGATCGGGCATTCTCAACCAAATCCAGACTAGCCTTGGTCGCATAGTCCATCTGTAAGAAATCTTTGATTTCATATCGGATAACAGGCTTGAGGTGGTTCAATTCTCGCATCTGAGTTCGATGGACATACTGAAGTAGCTTACTAGCTGCCGCTTGCTCCACCGCTGCCAATCGTGGATCCAGTAAATGAAGGTCTTCAAAGCCTTCTTTCTCATAAGAGAGCACCAGATTCATCTGGCGACTGAGGATTTGTTCTTCTGCCTCGGACAAGTCATAGCCCAGAACCACTTCTCGCGCCTTGAGATTACGGATTTCCCCACAAGCCAGCGTGAAATCCAATAGACCTGTCACATAAAAGTCACCGGTCACCAGATCCATATAGGCTAAGCCAAACTGACTGCCATCACGGTCTATGGCAACCAAGAAATTGTTCTGACTGTCTGGCTTACTGCTATCGACTACTGTCCCGGGTGTAATGACCTGAACAACCTCTCGTTTAACAACCCCAACCGCTTGCTTAGGATCTTCCATCTGCTCTGCGATAGCCACCTTATAGCCCTGCTCAATCAAGACATCAATATACTGTTGAGCAGAATGATAGGGGACACCCGCCATAGGAATCGGATTGTCGGCATTCTTGTTGCGACTCGTTAAGGAAATTTCCAGAATCTGCGCAGCATTGACCGCATCCTCATAAAATAATTCATAAAAATCACCCATACGAAAGAGCAAAAAAGCATCTGGATATTGCTTTTTAATATCCACATACTGTTGCATGCCGGGTGATAGCTTTTCTGTCGCCATTTTCCGTATCTCCTTGTCAAAAATAAGTCTTGAGAGCAACTCCCAAGACCTTACTTATCTTTCATCAAATCTAGCAAACGATCTTCCATGAGTTTGGCAACGTGCTGGTCTCGACAAATGACCAATAAGGTATTGGCACCAGCAACTGTTCCTAAAATCCATTCATCCTTGTTTGCATCTACAATATTTGCCAAAACAGAGGCTTCTCCCAGTTTGGTATGAAGCACCAAGGTAAACTCTGCTCTTGCAACACCTTCTAAATGATGAGACAAAAATTCCACCAAATCAATCTTTTCTGTCTCATTTGCTAGTACATAATACACCATATCATTTTTCTTGACCTTGGTCAAGCCGATTTCGCGCAAATCACGAGACAGGGTTGTCTGCGTCACAAAGACATTGTGCGCCTCCAACCGATCTTGAATTTCTTTTTGTGTACTTAATTTCTCCTCAGTAATCATTTTTTTTATTAACTGATGTCGATCTCTTTTTCTCATAAAATCCTCTTATATGCATATTTATAACTAATTTTATAACTATATTATACCAAAAAAATAGGAGATTTCAAAAATTTTTTCTTCTTTCTTTAAAATTGTGATAAAATAGTAGAAAAGTCCAAAAAGGAGCTCTTAATGAATACAAAAGAATTGATTGCTAGCGAGTTGGCTAGCGTCATTGATAGCCTGGACCAAGAGGCTATTTTAAATTTACTGGAAACCCCTAAAAACTCAGAAATGGGAGACATCGCTTTCCCTGCTTTTTCTCTTGCAAAAGTCGAGCGTAAAGCACCACAAATGATTGCGGCTGAACTGGCTGAAAAAATTAACAGTCAAGCCTTTGAAAAGGTTGTCGCAACAGGACCTTACGTTAACTTTTTCCTTGATAAATCTGCCATTTCTGCTCAAGTATTGCAAGCTGTTATCACTGAAAAAGAACACTATGCTGACCAACATATTGGTAAACAAGAAAATGTTGTGATCGACATGTCTAGTCCTAATATCGCTAAACCATTTTCTATCGGTCACCTGCGTTCAACCGTTATCGGTGATAGCTTATCACATATTTTCCAAAAAATCGGTTATCAAACGGTCAAGATCAACCATTTGGGAGACTGGGGTAAACAGTTTGGGATGTTGATTGTTGCCTACAAAAAATGGGGCGACGAAGAAGCTGTAAAAGCTCATCCAATCGATGAACTTCTTAAACTCTATGTCCGCATCAACGCTGAAGCTGAAAATGACCCTAGCTTGGATGAAGAAGCACGCGAATGGTTCCGTAAACTTGAAAATGGAGACGAGGAAGCTCTCGCTCTTTGGCAATGGTTCCGTGATGAAAGTTTGGTGGAATTTAACCGCCTTTACAATGAATTGCAAGTCGAATTTGACAGCTACAACGGAGAAGCCTTCTACAACGATAAGATGGATGCAGTTGTAGACATTCTTTCTGAAAAAGGCCTTCTTGTTGAATCAGAAGGTGCCCAAGTTGTCAATCTTGAGAAATATGGAATTGAACATCCAGCCCTTATCAAAAAATCTGATGGTGCAACTCTCTATATCACACGTGACTTGGCTGCAGCCCTTTACCGTAAAAACGAATACCAATTTGCTAAATCTATCTACGTCGTTGGTCAAGAGCAATCTGCCCACTTTAAACAGCTCAAAGCTGTCTTACAAGAGATGGGCTACGACTGGAGTGAAGACATTACTCATGTTCCTTTTGGTTTGGTTACAAAAGAAGGGAAGAAACTCTCTACGCGTAAAGGGAATGTCATCTTACTAGAACCTACAGTTGCAGAGGCAGTTAGCCGTGCCAAAGCCCAAATCGAAGCTAAAAATCCTGAACTTGAAAATAAAGATCAGGTCGCCCATGCTGTCGGGGTAGGAGCCATTAAATTCTATGACCTCAAAACTGACCGTACAAATGGATACGATTTCGACCTAGAGGCTATGGTATCCTTCGAGGGTGAAACTGGACCTTATGTTCAATACGCCTACGCTCGTATCCAATCTATCTTACGCAAAGCGGATTTCAAACCAGAAACAGCTGGCAACTATAGCGTGAATGATGCTGAAAGCTGGGAAATCATTAAACTCATCCAAGACTTCCCACGTATTATCAACCGTGCGGCAGATAACTTTGAACCTTCTATCATTGCTAAATTTGCAATTAGCCTGGCTCAAGCCTTTAACAAATACTATGCACATACACGTATCCTAGACGAAAATCCTGAGCGCGACAGCCGTCTAGCCCTCAGCTACGCAACTGCAGTCGTTCTCAAAGAAGCCCTTCGCTTGCTTGGAGTAGAAGCACCTGAGAAGATGTGATTCAGTACTAACAATTGGAACTAAAGTTCCTAATTGTTAGACGCTAGCCGCTTATATGCGGACTAGCTAACTGCTTCACTAATTCATCTAACCCAATAATATCGATTTGGTTTGGTTCATGTCGTAATCTTCAAGTTACTTGATTGTAAAGCAGTCTAAGTAACTAAGACCAAATCCTATACGTAATTTGGTTTAGAGGTCTATCAAAAATCTTATCAAGTTTTGCTGACTTGTTCTGCTATTTTAGGTCCACTAAATCGATTTATTCACTACTACTTCTTTACCATACAGGGAGATTTCCTATGAGCCAATATGCTTATATCCTCGTTGTGATTAGTTTGGTTTTCCTTTTTCTGCTCAATAAGTACGAGAAGGAGAGACTGCAAAGGCTCTACCAAGAACAACTTTTAAAGGATGAAACATTTAGGGCTGACATCAAGGAGAAAATTCACACGACTGAAAATATCAATGATGTCATTGCTTACATCAATAAAACTTATCATCTGGGAATGTTGCTATCAAAAGACATTACAGATCAATTGAAATAAACCTAGCTATTCTTTTAAGGAATATCAAAACCGAGACTAAGAGTTTATCACTTCGTCTCGGTTTTTGTGTATTTTTCAAACAACAAAGCCACCACTATCCCAGCAATGCAAGTGCAAAATCCTCTAGAATATGATAGAATAATGGAAAGGACTCTATTAAGGAGGAAATCATGGAAAAACAAACCGTCGCCGTCTTGGGGCCTGGTTCTTGGGGAACTGCCCTTTCACAAGTCTTAAATGACAATGGACACGAGGTACGTATTTGGGGAAACATTCCCGAACAAATCAATGAAATTAATACCTATCATACTAACAAGCACTACTTTAAAGATGTCGTTCTAGATGAAAGTATCATTGCCTACACCGACTTATCAGAGGCATTAAAAGATGTAGATGCGATTTTGTTTGTTGTCCCAACAAAAGTGACACGACTTGTTGCCCAACAAGTTGCACAAACCTTAGATCATAAGGCTATCATCATGCACGCATCAAAGGGATTAGAACCTGATAGCCATAAACGATTATCAACCATTCTTGAAGAAGAAATTCCTGAACATCTCCGCAGTGATATTGTTGTTGTTTCAGGACCTAGTCATGCGGAAGAGACCATTGTGCGTGACCTAACTTTAATCACTGCTGCTTCTAAAGATTTACAAACAGCTCAATACGTTCAGGAGCTCTTTAGTAATCACTACTTCCGACTTTATACCAATACGGATGTTATCGGGGTCGAAACCGCTGGTGCCCTTAAAAACATTATCGCTGTCGGTGCTGGAGCCTTACATGGTTTAGGATTTGGTGACAATGCTAAGGCAGCCATCATCGCTCGAGGCTTGGCAGAAATCACCCGCCTAGGGGTAGCACTCGGGGCTAATCCACTGACCTATAGTGGCTTGTCTGGTGTAGGAGACTTGATCGTAACGGGAACTTCCATCCACTCTCGTAACTGGAGAGCTGGAGATGCCCTTGGTCGTGGAGAATCCCTAGCTGATATCGAAGCCAATATGGGTATGGTAATTGAAGGAATTTCAACAACTCGAGCAGCCTATGAACTAGCGCAAGAACTTGGAGTCTATATGCCCATTACACAGGCCATTTACCAAGTTATTTACCACGGAACCAATATTAAAGATGCCATTTATGACATCATGAACAATGAATTTAAAGCAGAAAATGAGTGGTCTTGACCCTCTAAAGAAAGGATTCTTATGACATCAAAAGTTAGAAAGGCAGTCATCCCTGCCGCTGGACTTGGAACTCGATTTTTACCAGCAACCAAGGCCCTTGCCAAAGAAATGTTACCAATTGTAGACAAACCAACTATCCAGTTTATCGTGGAAGAAGCTCTCAAATCAGGTATTGAAGATATTCTGGTTGTCACTGGTAAATCAAAACGTTCTATTGAGGACCACTTTGACTCGAACTTTGAGCTTGAATACAATCTTAAGGAAAAAGGCAAAACGGATTTGTTAAAATTGGTAGATGAAGCAACTGGTATGCGCCTCCATTTCATTCGCCAAACTCACCCTCGTGGTCTTGGAGATGCTGTCCTACAAGCTAAAGCTTTTGTAGGGAATGAGCCCTTCGTTGTTATGCTGGGTGATGACCTTATGGACATCACAGACGAGAATGCCGTTCCTTTGACAAAACAACTGATGAATGATTACGAAAAGACACACGCCTCAACCATTGCTGTCATGCCTGTACCACACGAAGACGTTTCATCATATGGAGTTATCGCTCCTCAGGGTGAAGGAAGTAATGGACTCTATAGCGTTGAAACTTTCGTAGAAAAACCAGCTCCCGAAGATGCACCAAGTGATTTGGCAATCATCGGTCGCTATCTACTCACACCTGAGATTTTTGATATCTTAGAAAATCAAACTCCTGGCGCTGGAAATGAAATCCAACTTACTGATGCAATCGATACTCTCAATAAAACACAGCGTGTTTTTGCCCGTGAATTTACAGGAGCTCGTTATGACGTTGGGGATAAGTTCGGCTTTATGAAAACCTCTATTGACTACGCCCTCAAGCACCCACAAGTCAAAGATGCCTTGAAAAATTACCTCATCCAACTTGGAAAAGAATTGGCTGAGAAAGAATAACATAAAAAGATAAGGTTTAAAAAATGCCTTATCTTTTTTCATTACATAAATTTTCATCCCATTCCCTTGTAGAGAAGTAAGACTGCGAGTACTACGAACAACACTAACGCTACCAGTCTCTGACTAGCGCTATACATCCGTCTTTCTCCTCTAACTGGAAAGATAACTGCTAGAAATGCGCCACCGACTGCACCTCCGATATGGCCTGCTAGACTGATTCCTGGAATCAGAACACTTCCAATAATGTTAACCACAAAAAGTGTCAGATAAGATTGCCCTAGCTGTTGAATATAGGGGTTGCGAGTGGCATAGCGAAGAATGATAATCGCGGCAAATAGTCCGTAAAGAGAGGTGGATGCTCCTGCTGCTAAGGATTTAGGACTAAATACAAAAACAAAGAGATTGCCCATCATTCCTGATAAAAGATAGAGAAAGAAAAACTTCTTGGATCCGAAAATTTCCTCTACTTGTCTACCAAGATAATAAAGGGAAAGCATATTAACAATGAAATGCTCCCACCCAATATGAACAAAAATGGCAGAGAAGAGACGCCAAACCTGCTCAGGAAAGAGGCGAATGACAGGCCCATACATGGCTCCAAATCGAAATAGGGTATCTGCCCTGTAAAAGTTTCCCCCTGTGGTCACCAACATTAGTAGAAATACCAAGGCCGTCACTAAGAGAAAGAAACTCGTCACAGGGTAACGCCTATCAAAGATTTCTTTCATCAATCAGAACCTCCTCAACAGGAATATCATGATTTTCAGGAATAAAGTCCTGAATTTGACAAGGATATATCGTACTCAAAGTATGACCAGAAAAATATTCCAGATAGCGGTCATAATAACCTCCGCCGTATCCAATCCGATATCCTTCCGTCGTAAAAGCCAGACCAGGAACATGAATCAAATCAATCTGAGAGGCATCCACTACTTCCAAATCTCCCTGTGGTTCCAGTAATCCAAAGGAAGTTTTTACCAACTGCTGTGGATCATAGACCACAAAGTCCATGCGCCCCTTGGGACAGGTTTTAGGTATCAGAACATTCTTGCCGTCCTTCAACGCCTGCTCAATCAGTTCCTGCGTTTGAAACTCATGAGGAAAAGAAAGGTAGGTTGCGATGACCTTGGCTTCTTGGTAAAAGGGATGCTTTAAAAATCGCTCGGTTAAAGCTTGATCCATAGCCTGTTTTTGCTCTCGAGGCAAAGCCTTCATTTTTTGCAAGACTTGCTTGCGTGATTCTGCTTTCATAGACTATTCCTCTACTCTGCTACCTTCTTTTTCAGGAAACTAGAGACCGCATCCACCCCAATAGCTAACGCCTCTTCCTTGGGACTCATCTGAGGGTGATGAAGGGCATAGGGACTATCTATACCAAGCCAAAACATAACACCATCAACCTTTGAAAGGAGATAACCAAAGTCCTCACCTGTCATAGCAGGTTCGATATCAATCAGCTCGATTCCGTCTTTTTCTTCAAAGAAGTCCATTAGTTCACGCGCCAAGACTAGATTATTCTCAACAGGCAGGTAACCACCTTGTTTGAGTTCCACTTCGACTTCCATATCAAAGGCAGCTGCAACTCCTTCTGCAACTGTTTTGACCCTTTTTTGCACCAAAAGACTCATGTCCTGTGTCAAGGCCCGAATAGTTCCATGCAAAAAGGCTGTGTCTGTGATAACATTGTTTGTTGTTCCAGCTTGAAAAACTCCAAAGGTCACCACTGCTCCCTCGATTGGGTTGACATTGCGGCTGACAACTGACTGCACCTGGGTCACAAAGTAACTAGCCGCCACCAAAGCGTCATTGGCTTCATGCGGAAAGGCTGCATGTCCTCCTTTACCTTTAAAACGAATCTTCACCTCGCAAGTCCCTGCAAAGAGTGTATGAGTATTGGTCGCAATCTGACCAACCTTCAAATCTGGCCGAACATGAAGTCCATAAAACTGGTCTGGCAACCAGTCTCCAAAAGCGTAATCCTCATACATGAGCATGCCACCAGCTTCATTTTCTTCAGCAGGTTGAAACAGAAAGAGCAGATTGTTCTTTGGTTGCTCCTCAAGGGCGCGCTCAAGACAGCCCAAGGCAATGGTCATGTGGAAATCATGTCCACAAGCATGCATACGACCTTGGTGCTGAGAAGCGAAAGGAAATCCTGTTTGTTCAACAATAGGCAGACCATCAATATCTGTCCGCCAACCAATGGTACGCTCTGGTTGACTTCCCTGCAAATAAACCAAAATCCCTGTCCGCCAAGTACGAACTTGAACAAAGTCCTTGCCCACAGTCAATTTCTCAATCACATCTAGCAAATAAGAATGAGTCTTGAACTCCTCCAAGCCAATCTCTGGAATCTGGTGCAAATCTCGTCTAGTCTGAATCAAATCTAACATCTATCTATCCTCCGATATAGCAGAAAGAGGCTGGAAGAAGGGTTCCGCCTCTATTTTTCTTTTACAATTATAAGGTACGAAGCGCATCTTCTAGCGCTGTTTTTTGTTGGGTTTGGGCATCAATCTCTTTGATAATGCGAGCTGGAACACCTGCTACCACCACGTTTTCTGGGACATCTTGTGTAACAATAGCTCCTGCTGCAACAACTGAACCACTACCGATTTGGACTCCTTCGATAACCACTGCATTAGCGCCGATAAGAACATTATCTCCAACACGGACTGGTTCTGCGCTAGCTGGCTCAATCACACCTGCAAGAACGGCACCTGCACCAACGTGACTGTTTTTTCCAACAATAGCACGGCCACCAAGGATTGCCCCCATGTCAATCATGGTTCCTGCACCGATTTCAGCACCGATATTGATAACGGCTCCCATCATGATAACAGCATTGTCACCAATTTCAACCTGATCACGGATAATAGCACCTGGCTCGATACGAGCGTTGATAGCACGTTTGTCTAGCAAGGGAACTGCTGAATTACGAGCATCTTGCTCAACAACATAGTCTTGATTTTCTACCAAACCATCGAGAAGCGGAGCCACGTCCTTCCAATCTCCGAATAGGACATTCCCTAGTTTGACAACAGAGCTTGGTACAGCAGTTGCGAGTTCTCCCTCAAAGGTTACTTTAACACTGGTTTTCTTTTCAGCATTGGCGATAAATTGGATAATTTCTTGAGCGTTCATTTTTGTGGCAGTCATAGGCGCCTCCTAGTTCATTTTAATGATACCTATTCTACCAAAAAAGGCCTCAAATTTGAAGCCTTTTTGTTTGTTTTTAGGTATGATTTTTAGGGATGTGAGATAAAACGTGCTGTCGGTAAAAGCAAGCCCCTACCGATACAACCTAAAAACACTCTTCACAACTATCTCCCCGTGTTTTATTGACTATTCTAGTATAGCACACTTTTAGAATTAAGAAAAGACTTTTTATTTACTTTCTTTCGCTTCTTCTATCGATAGGAAAATCATGGGTAAAATAATCAGGGCCATTGCTAGAAGAAGGGACCAATCCACTACCAAGCCTAAAAACAAAACACTCAAGAGAGCAGAAGAGAGAGGTTCACTGGCACTGATAACGGAAACCACCAAAGGAGAAACCAAGGACACAGCCTTCATGGAAATGAAAAAAGCAAAAGCCGTTCCAAAGAAAGCGATAATGAGGCAAATCAAGATACTCCAAATATCAAGAGTAAAGGAAAGCTGATAAATCGGAGAGAGGACATTGCTAAATAAACCGGCCAAAATCATCCCCCACCCAACCGTGGGTACAAAACCATAGCGCTTCGCAAAAGGCTGAGGCAAGATAACATTAAACATGACCCCCATGGCACTCAGCAGACCTGTTATAAGAGCTAGCGGTGTCATGGATAACTGAGAGAGATCCCCCTTTGTCGCCATCAGGCAAACACCCAGCATGGCAATCAAAACATAGAAAATAGCGCTTTTTGACGCTCGTTTTTTATAAACCAAGCGATTGTAAAAGAGGATAAAGACAGGACTGATAAACTGTAAAATAGTCGCTGTAGCAGCATTAGAAAATTCTACACAGAGATAGAAAAAATACTGGACTGAGAAAATTCCCAAAATAGCATAGGCCAAAAAGGGAAGGTAATTTTTCTTATCTCGCCAAATATCTAACACTTGCGATTTTAATTGCATTGCTGACCAAATGAGCACAAGACTCCCTGCCAGTGTCAAACGCATAGAGGTAATCCAGCCCGAAGACACCTGGTAATGAGTAAAGAAGTACTCTCCTAAAATCCCACAGATTCCCCATATCAAGCCGGATAGGAGCGAATAAATGGTTCCTTTAACAATCTTTTTCTGATACTGATTCATACCTTTATTGTAACACGAAAGGAAAAAAGAAAAAAGTGGCAATCAATTGATTAGCCACTTCATTTAGCACAATTTATAGAACTTATCGTCTCGTCCTTGAAGAAGAAGGTCTAGTAGCGCTTGAATTGCTACTGTTGTTAGAACTACTACTTGAACTGCTGGAGCTTGATGGAGTTGGTAGACTCCCCATAATGCTAGACCAAGCATTCTGATAATCCGCATCACTTCCACCAATAGCAAAGCGATAACTGGTCGTTGGCGCTCCTGCCTTATTAGCCCAATAGCTGGTAACAGTCGAACCTGTGACCTCTACCTCTTTTCCTTCAACAGAAACCTTCCCTGGTTTTTGACCTGTTGATTTCAAGACTTCGGATTTTACGACACTAGGATCTAAAGCGAAGCGCTCGTTCCCCCAAATGCTTGGGGAGGCTTGCTGAATCGCATTTACCAGATGAGCCATGTAATTAGAGTTATTGGAATAACCTGCTCTACGTGACAATGAATGATTATCATCATGCCCAATCCAGCCACCTAGGGTTAATCTAGGCGTCGAAAGCATGAGCCACATATTTTCATCTTGGTTGGTTGTACCAGTCTTCCCAATCCAATCTGCATTAGCCAGATTAGGATTTAAAGAAGTCAGATTCGTCTTGAAGGTTGTTGTCACACGAGAGGATAGAACTTCTCGCAACAAGCCCTGCATAATCGTCGCAGTAGCTTTTGAATAGACTTGAACCGGTTTATCCTGATATTCATACACCACTCTACCATCTGCTGCTTCAATTTTAGAAATCACATGTTTTTTATGATATAGACCATTATTTGCTAGGGTCTGATAGCCATTGGTATGCTGGGCAACTGTGACTTCAATACCACCACCCATTGGCAGGCTCTCAATACCGTACTCAGGAATCTCGTAACCCATCTTTTCCATATAACCCTTGACATCAACACCCTTTTCACGGAGCATACGATAGGTCCAGTAAGCCGGAATATTCCATGAATAGTTCAAGGCTTCTCCCAAGGTCATCATTCCTGTTCCCTTGCTATTAGCATACATAATCGGATTGCCATTAGCAAAGTTTGTTGGATAGTTAGATAGAATCGTTTCGCTTCCCATCAAGCCCTGGTCAATAGCAATACCGTAGGCCAGCAAAGGCTTGGTAGTAGAAGCTGGCGAACGTTTGGTATCAAAGGCATGATTATTTTGATTTTCTTGATAATTACGACCACCTACAAAGCCTAGAATAGCACCTGTGTGGTTGTCCATCAGGACATTCCCTACTTCTACACGACCTGTTCCATCGTCTAAAAGATAGCCATAGTCAGCAACCGCATTTTGCATGGCAGAATGAATTTTCTGGTCTATGGTAGTAGTAATCTTATAACCACCATTTTCAATTTCCTTGGCTGCCAAATCGCGATAAAACTTCTGAGTTGCCTCATTTTTCAACTCCTTAGCGGAGACATTGTCTCTCTGAGCTAGATAATCATACATACGTTCCTGAGCTTCTGCCAAGGCTGTAAAGTATAAATAGCCTCGTGACACACCTGTGACTGTAGCTGAAGGGAGAAAGTCCTGTTTAAGATTGTAATCCTTATATTGAGAATACTCGTCTTTACTTAATGCACCTGTACGATACATACTGTAAAGAACTGCCTTAGCCCGTCTCAAACCTATTTCTAAGTCTTCATCACTCTTCAACTCCCCAGTATTTTCATAAGGAGAATAGGTAATGGGACTCTGTGGAAGTCCTGCTAAAAATGCTGCTTGAGGAACCGTCAACTGACTTGCATCTACACCGAAAATCCCCTCAGCTGCCTGCTGAGCTCCTGCAATATTCTGTCCCTTATTATTTCGACCAAACGGAGCCACATTGAGATAGGTCGTTAAAATCTCATCCTTATTCATGGCGCGTTCCAAGGCAAGAGCATCCACAATTTCTGTCGCCTTACGAGCCAAGGTCGGCGCATCCCCAACCACCTGCTGTTTAATCAGTTGCTGGGTCAAAGTTGAACCCCCACTAGAGGAACCCAAACCTACAAATTTCCCCAAGGTCGCACGAATCACCGCCTTGGGCACTACACCCTTATGTTCTTTAAAATGTTCATCTTCCGTCGCAATGATAGCTTTCTTCAGATTTTCCGAAATTTGCTCAGATGAGATAGAAGTGCGCAACAAATCGCTCTCTATGGAAGCAATCACCGTCCCATCCGCATAGGTAATCTCTGAAATAGAAGAAATGTCCTTGACCTG
>JAWHFN010000031.1:0-14017 GCA_032565555.1 Streptococcus mitis
TAGCAGCCAAACACGGCTGGAAAGTTGGGGATAAGGTCAAACTAGACTCCAATATCTACGATGCAGACAATGAAAAAGGAGCCAAGGAAACAGTCGAAGTGACAATCAAGGGACTCTTTGATGGTCATAATAAGTCAGCAGTAACCTACTCACAAGAACTCTATGAAAATACAGCTATCACAGACATTCACACTGCTGCAAAGCTTTATGGCTACACAGAAGACACAGCTATTTATGGGGACGCAACCTTCTTTGTAACAGCGGACAAGAACTTGGATGATGTTATGAAAGAGTTGAATGGTATCAGTGGCATCAACTGGAAGAGCTATACACTCGTTAAGAGCTCCTCTAACTACCCAGCTCTTGAGCAATCCATCTCTGGTATGTACAAGATGGCTAACCTCCTCTTCTGGGGCAGCTTGAGCTTCTCGGTCCTTCTCCTTGCCCTCTTGCTCAGCCTTTGGATCAATGCCCGTCGCAAGGAAGTGGGTATTCTCCTCTCTATCGGTCTCAAGCAGGCAAGTATCTTGGGTCAATTCATCACTGAATCCATCTTGATTGCCATCCCTGCTCTTGTTTCTGCTTACTTCTTAGCTACTTACACAGCGCGTGCAATCGGAAATACTGTTCTTGCCAATGTCACTTCAGGTGTTGCCAAGCAAGCTAGCAAGGCTGCTCAAGCCTCTAACCTTGGTGGTGGTGCAGAGGTAGATGGCTTTAGCAAGACCTTGTCGAGCCTAGATATTTCCATTCAGACATCAGACTTTATCATCGTCTTTGTCCTTGCCTTGGTTCTAGTGGTTCTCGTTATGGCGCTGGCTTCAAGCAATCTCCTAAGAAAACAACCAAAAGAGCTCTTGCTGGATAGTGAATAAATTTGAAAAAATTAGTCTAAAATAGAGACTACATCTTATTTTTCTATTCAAGAATGGTGGATAGAGAATGGCTATTTAACAATTCAAAATAGAGCCGAAAGCAGTGGTAAAAATCATTGCTTTCAGTTGCTTTCTTTGTACTTTTGATGGTTGATGTGATATACTAAAATCGTTGAATTCAGTGGAAGGATAATTTGCAATTTCTATATTCAAATATGCATAAAAATTTATCCATAATTTGTTTTTAAATAAATAGAAAACCTGTAGATACCTATCCAGACTGCAAAGGTAGATGAACCTGCTGTGGCTGACTTTGCCTTTTACAAATATAAAATAGCGAGGAAAACAATGAGACAAACAAATGTTAGAGGGACATTATCCCTACGTGGCTTTAGAAAATTGAGAACCGGTGCAATTGTTGCGACAGGTGTGATTTTATTGGGACTGGGCTTTTTAGCTCCAACTGTTTCAGCTAATGAACAAGATGGTGTTTGGCTAGCCAGAACAGTTGCAGAAGTAAAAGCTGATATTCAAAATATAGACAATTTATCATACTACACAATTAAGTGGGGAGATACACTGAGTGCTATTAGTGGCGCAACGGGGCTATCTGTTGATAGTTTGGTTGAGATAAATCGTATTGCAAATAGAGATTTGATTTTTGCTAATAATAAATTGTATTTTAGCGAAGAAGCTTTTCTAAAAGATGGAAATACAGAAGTCAAAAGACAGCGAGTGTCGATTGATAATTCTGGTAGCTGTCAAAGTTATGAAGTTGAAACAAAGACAAATACTGTAACTGGAGAGCAAAGGACTACTGTTAAACAAACGACACCAGTAGTTGTGGAAACACCAGCAGTATCGGCAGCGAAAGCTGAAGAGTCGGTATCGCCAGCACCAAAAGTGGAGGAGCCAGTGACTCCAGCGCCAAAAGTAGAGGAATCAGTGACTCCAGCACCAAAAGTAGAGGAGCCAGCGTCTTCAGCACCAAAAGTAGAGGAACCAGTGACTCCAGCACCAAAAGTGGAAGAACCAGCGTCTACCACGCCAAAAGCAGAGGAGTCAGCGTCTCCAGCACCGAAAGCAGACGAACCATCAGCGACAACGCCAAAAGTGGAAGAGCCAGCGACTCCAGCACCGAAAGTAGAGGAGCCAACGACTCCAGCACCGAAAGCAGAAGAACCATCAGCCACAACGCCGAAAGCAGAGGAGCCAGCGAAATCAGCACCGAAAGCAGAGGAACCAGCGACTCCAGCGCCAAAATCAGAGGCAGAACCAGCGACACCGGCACCAAAAGCAGACGAGCCAGCGTCTACCACGCCAAAAGCAGAGGAGCCAGCGGCACCAGCACTGAAAGACGATGAATCAGGTTCTTCAGTTGAATCTCCATCAACAGGTAATCATTCAGACGAGTCAGGAGCGCCATCTACAACTCCTACAGGTGACTCAACAGCTACCCAACCAAGTGATTCAACATCGTCACCGGTAACCCCAAGTGAAGAAGCACCGGTCACATCAGGCGATGCCAATTCCACTACACAGCCAGCTGGAGAATCAGGTAGCTCTGAAACAACGTCAGAACCTTCCAATACTCCATCTGCGGAAGCTACAAATGATTCAGGGAATGCAGCAACATCAACTCCGACTCCAGAAGCATCAACTTCAGAGCCAAAATCAGAAGAAGAACTTAAGAAGGAAGAAGCCTTGAAGTCAGCTAAAAAGGAGAGCATAGATGATAATATTGGTGAGGTTGTTAAAATAAAAGCAGATGCGATTGAAAAAGTTACTGATGCAGATGAAAAGGCAAGATTAAAAGAAGCATTAAAGGCGTTACAAGATAAAGCGATAGAAGAAATTAACAAAGCAAAAGACGATGAAGAAGTAGCTACTGTTACAGAAAAATATCAAAATGAAATCAATGCATTGGATGTTCCAGGTGAAGAAGTTTCAAGTCCGAATTATGGTAAAGAAGGCTTGACCAATAATGGTCCTGGTGGAACTACTATTGACAATGGAAGCACAGCGATTGGTCATGGTGCAAGTGGGACTTCCAGATCAGCAGTAGCATCTCCATCAGAAAGCTCAACACAACCGTCTTCAACTTCAGAAGGGGCTTCAAGTTTTAGAAATGCTCCATCAGTTCAAGCGAGAGCAAGAAGAGTGGCACGTTCAACATCAGAACCAGATGGAACTGTAAATATTAGCTATAACTTCGCTGGAATGCCAGATATTCATGGCTTCCTATCTGATCCGGGAGAAAATAACACTGTCACAATTCCTGCTGGAACGAGTGAAGCACAGGCAAAAGAATTAGTAAAAGAAAAAATTCAAGCCAAGATAAAAGACTTAGCTGCTAGAGGGTATCATGTGAAAAATGACATTATTTTTGAACAAGATACTACTGTGAAAAATTATAACTACGTCGTTACATTCACTAAGGAGACTACAGGAACTTCAGGTTTCAGAATGGCTCCAGCAGTTCAACCACGCGCTAGCAGAAATCGTAGAAGTCTAGAACAGCCAGCTCCTCAAAAGGTCAAAGTCAATGTTTTTTATAACTTTGATCAAATGAAAGATATTGCAGGTTTCCTAGGAGATATCAATGGAACTTCTCTTGAAATTGCAGAAGGTTTATCAAATGAACAGGTGAAAGCAGCGGTTGAGAGCCAAGTTGATACTAAGAAAGAAGAGTTGAGCAAACGCGGCTATACTTTCAAAGAGGACTATGTATATCAATCTAATGGGAAAGATTATAATTACGTTGTAACATTTTCAAAAGCAGCTAAATAATTTTCATTCTATAGAGAGTGAAATGCAAGCAGAGAGAGCGATAGGCTCTCTTTGTTTTATCTAGTGGTCAGTTGATTACAGACAAAAGGCCAGTAAGAGGCTATAATAGAAAATAGAGTAGGTATTTATTCTAATACTCTTCGAAAATCTCTTCAAACCACGTCAGCGTCGCCTTACCGTAGGTATGGTTACTGACTTCGTCAGTTCTATCCACAACCTCAAAACAGTGTTTTGAGCTGACTTTGTCAGTTCTATCTACAACTTCAAAGCAGTGCTTTGAGCAACCTGCGGCTAGCTTCCTAGTTTGCTTTTTGATTTTCATTGAGTATAAGAAAAATAAAAAATAGAGAGCAGTTAAAGTATGAAAATTTTAATTGTAGAAGATGAAGAGATGATCCGTGAGGGGATCAGTGACTATTTGACGGATTGTGGTTATGAAACCATTGAGGCGGCAGATGGGCAAGAAGCTTTAGAAAAATTTTCTAGCTATGAGGTAGCCTTGGTTTTACTGGATATCCAGATGCCTAAGCTCAATGGTCTAGAAGTGCTAGCTGAGATTCGCAAAACCAGCCAAGTCCCTGTTTTGATGTTGACTGCCTTTCAGGATGAAGAATACAAGATGAGTGCTTTTGCTTCTCTGGCAGATGGCTATCTGGAAAAGCCTTTTTCTCTGTCCCTCTTAAAAGTGAGGGTAGAGGCGATTTTCAAGCGCTACTACGATACAGGACGAATCTTCTCCTATAAGGATGCCAGGGTGGATTTTGAGAGCTACAGTGCAAGCCTAGCAGGTCAAGAAGTGGCTATCAATGCTAAAGAGTTGGAAATTCTTGATTATTTGGTGAAAAATGAAGGACGGGCCTTGACTCGATCTCAGATAATCGATGCGGTCTGGAAAGCGACAGATGAGGTTCCCTTTGACCGAGTCATTGATGTTTATATCAAGGAACTGCGGAAAAAGTTAGACTTGGACTGCATCCTCACTGTGCGCAATGTTGGTTATAAATTGGAGCGAAAATGAAACGAACAGGTTTGTTTACAAAGATATTTATCTACACCTTCTCGATTTTTAGTGTTCTGGTTATTTGCCTTCATTTAGCCATTTATTTTCTCTTTCCCTCGACTTATCTGAGCCACCGTCAGGAAACCATTGGTCAGAAGGCAACAGCCATCGCCCAGTCCCTAGAAGGGAAAGACAGGCAGAGTATCGAGCAAGTGTTAGACTTGTACTCCCAGACTAGTGAGATTAAGGGGGCTGTCAAGGGCGAGATGACCGAGGACAAGTTAGAAGTCAAGGACAGTCTTCCTCTGGATACAGACCGCCAGACAACCTCTCTTTTTATCGAGGAGCGCGAGGTGACAACGCAGGACGGTGGTACCATGACTCTCCAGTTTCTAGCTTCCATGGATTTGCAAAAGGAAGCAGAGCAAATCAGTCTCCAATTTCTTCCCTATACCTTGCTGGCATCCTTTCTGATTTCCCTTTTGGTAGCCTATATCTATGCTCGGACCATTGTTGCCCCGATTTTGGAAATCAAGCGAGTAACTCGTAGAATGATGGAACTGGATGCCCAAGTGCGATTGCGAGTGGATTCTAAGGATGAGATTGGGGATCTCAAGGAACAAATCAATAGCCTTTACCAGCACCTTTTAACTGTCATTGCGGACTTGCATGAAAAGAATGAAGCCATTCTCCAGCTTGAGAAGATGAAGGTCGAATTCCTACGAGGGGCTTCCCATGAACTGAAAACACCGCTGGCTAGTTTGAAAATCCTGATCGAAAACATGAAAGAAAATGTCGGTCGTTATAAAGATAGAGACCGCTATCTGGGAGTAGCCTTAGGAATTGTGGATGAGCTCAATCACCACGTTCTCCAGATACTTTCCCTCTCTTCTGTGCAGGAATTGCGAGATGATAGGGAAACAATTGATTTACTCCAGATGACGCAAAGTCTGGTTAAGGATTATGCCTTGCTAGCCAAGGAAAGAGAACTTCAGATTGACAATAATTTGAAGCATCAGCAGGCTTATCTAAATCCATCAGTTATGAAATTGATCCTATCTAATCTCATTAGCAATGCTATCAAGCATTCTGTTCCAGGTGGCTTGGTTCGAATTGGAGAAAGAGAAGGGCAACTCTTTATCGAGAATAGCTGTAGTTCAGAAGAACAAGAAAAACTGGCCCAGTCTTTTTCTGACAATGCTAGTCGCAAGACCAAGGGTTCTGGGATGGGGCTCTTTGTGGTTAAGAGTCTAT
Organism: Streptococcus mitis; assembly: GCA_032565555.1. Classification (GTDB taxonomy): domain Bacteria; phylum Bacillota; class Bacilli; order Lactobacillales; family Streptococcaceae; genus Streptococcus; species Streptococcus mitis_DM. The sequence goes on from JAWHFN010000031.1 coordinate 5,920, forward strand.
TAGAACATGAAAAATTAGCTTATCGTTTTGAGATGAAGGAGAATCGTTTGACCTTCTTCATAGCTTTTCCAAAAGTTGCCCAAGACTAGGCAGAGAAAGGGTTTACATAGATGGAGTTAGAAGAAATTCAATCGAAACTACGGGAAAAACTAGATTTTTTTGTCAAAAAGTGATAAAATGAACAATGTAAATGGGATGACCCATAAAAATATACAGGAGGCCTGATAAAATGGCAATCGTTTCAGCAGAAAAATTTGTCCAAGCAGCTCGTGACAACGGTTATGCAGTTGGTGGATTTAACACAAACAACCTTGAGTGGACTCAAGCTATCTTGCGCGCAGCAGAAGCTAAAAAAGCTCCAGTTTTGATCCAAACTTCAATGGGTGCTGCTAAATACATGGGTGGTTACAAAGTTGCTCGCAACTTGATCGCTAACCTTGTTGAATCAATGGGTATCACTGTACCAGTAGCTATCCACCTTGACCACGGTCACTACGAAGATGCACTTGAGTGTATCCGAGTTGGTTATACTTCAGTTATGTTTGACGGTTCACACCTTCCAGTTGAAGAAAACCTTGAAAAAGCTCGTAAAGTTGTAGAATTTGCTCATGCAAATGGTGTATCAGTGGAAGCTGAAGTTGGTACTATCGGTGGTGAAGAAGACGGAATCATCGGTGATGGTGAATTGGCTCCAATCGAAGACGCTAAAGCAATGGTTGAAACTGGTATCGACTTCTTGGCAGCTGGTATCGGTAACATCCACGGTCCTTACCCAGAAAACTGGAAAGGTCTTCACCTTGATCACTTGCAAAAATTGACTGAAGCTGTTCCAGGATTCCCAATCGTACTGCACGGTGGTTCAGGTATTCCTGATGAGCAAATCCAAGCGGCTATCAAACTTGGTGTTGCGAAAGTTAACGTTAACACAGAATGCCAAATCGCATTCGCTAACGCAACTCGTAAATTTGCTCGTGATTACGAAGCAAACGAAGCAGAATACGACAAGAAAAAACTCTTCGACCCACGTAAATTCTTGGCTGACGGTGTAAAAGCTATCCAAGCATCAGTTGAAGAACGTATCGACGTATTCGGTTCAGAAGGTAAAGCTTAATCTAGCTGAATAATACAGATGAAACCTACCCATTGGGTGGGTTTTTTGGTGTGGGAATATATTGTAGAAGAACCAATCTTAAGTTGCTAAAAGATTCTATTTTTTGTACAATAATGCTATGAAAAAACTAAAACAATGTAGTCTTGCCTTTCTTAGTTTCATTCTTTTGTTTCTAGCGGCTACATTCATCTTTCACCGTATCAGTTTGGAAAAAGAACAAGCCTCACTGACACCTATGGGACAACAAGTTCTCGTCGATGGACATCAAATAAATGTTTACGTTGAAGGGAATGGTCCTGAGACTATAGTAGTTCTCTCAGGTGCTAGTATTGCTTCTCCTATATTGGACTTTAAAGAAGTATCGGAATCCTTATCGAAACGGTATAAGGTAGTCATCGTGGAGCGAGCAGGATATGGTTATAGTGATGATAGCAATCATTCAAGAGATGTGATGGAGGTTTTGTCTGAGACACGTCAAGCTCTTTCACAAGCAAATGTCAAAGGTCCTTTTATCATTTTGTCTCATTCCATGGCTAGTCTTGAGAGTTTAGCTTGGCAGGAAAAATATCCTGATGAAGTGAAAACCTTGGTTGGGTTAGATTGGGCACTGCCATCTAGTTATGAGAATTTAAAGCAAAATCAGGCCTTAATCACTGTGGCATTTTGGAGTAGCAAGATTGGCTTATTACGCTACTTCCCTGAGTCCTTTTATATAAAAAATCCAACTCTGATCGAAAGTGAACGAAAACAATATAAACTTCTAGCTTATAAGCAGTTGATGTCACAAGCTATGCTTCATGAATCCCAAACGGTAAAGGAAAATGCCAAGAAAGTTCCCTCAAGCATCAATCTGAAAATTCCCACCTTACTACTGGTGTCTAACGGTCAAGGCACTAATTTTGGTCAATCAGAATGGCAGCATTTTGCAGAGGAATTTGTGAGTGACCAGCCTAATGTGAAAGTCATATATATGGATGTACCACACGACCTTTATCATTATAAAAATCATGAGGTTGTTTCTCGTATTGAAGATTTTTTAAAGAGTAATTGAGGGGTTAAAAATCATTTTAGACTGATGACATAATTAAATGCTGAAGGATTAACAGTAGAATTGTGAGTTTTTTCGATTAAAAAAATTCTTTTTCTTATCCACCATCCTGCCCTGAGGGCAGGTTTTTTGGTGGTTTTTTTGGTGTTTTAAGAAAACGATTAGACCAGAATTTTTGATTAAAAGTATGATTTTAAGAGAAAAATTTCAATTTCATAAACTTTAGGCAAACGCTTGCATTCTAGTTTTTATTGGACTATAATAGGTTGGTATAAAGCTTTCTGTAATAATAAAATGTAGAAGGTGTAGAAAGTAAGGATTTAGAATATTTGTGTTTGAAAATACGATTTTCTATTCCTTACCATAGGGAGATAGATATGGCAATGATAGAAGTGGAACACCTTCAGAAAAATTTTGTGAAGACTGTTAAGGAACCGGGCTTGAAGGGGGCATTACGTTCCTTTATTCACCCTGAAAAGCAGACCTTTGAAGCGGTCAAGGATTTGACTTTTGAGGTCCCAAAAGGACAAATTTTAGGATTTATCGGGGCTAATGGTGCTGGGAAGTCGACAACCATTAAAATGCTGACTGGGATTTTGAAACCAACATCTGGTTTTTGTCGGATTAACGGCAAGATTCCCCAGGATAATCGCCAAGATTATGTCAAGGATATTGGGGTTGTTTTTGGACAACGTACTCAGCTATGGTGGGATTTGGCTCTGCAAGAGACCTACACGGTTTTAAAGGAGATTTACGACGTGCCAGACTCGCTCTTTCATAAGCGCATGGATTTTTTGAATGAAGTCTTGGATTTGAAGGACTTTATCAAGGATCCCGTACGAACTCTTTCATTGGGACAACGGATGCGGGCGGATATTGCAGCTTCCTTGCTCCACAATCCCAAGGTTCTCTTTTTAGATGAGCCGACCATTGGTTTGGACGTTTCGGTCAAGGATAACATTCGTCGGGCTATTACTCAGATCAATCAGGAGGAAGAGACGACCATTCTCTTGACCACTCATGACTTGAGTGATATTGAGCAACTCTGTAATCGGATTTTTATGATTGATAAGGGGCAGGAGATTTTTGATGGAACGGTTAGCCAGCTCAAGGAAACATTTGGCAAGATGAAGACTCTTTCTTTTGAACTGCTACCAGGTCAAAGTCATCTCGTCTCTCACTATGAAGGCCTACCTGATATGATTATTGATAGACAGGGGAATAGCCTCAACATTGAATTCGATAGTTCTCGCTACCAATCAGCTGATATTATTAAGCAAACCCTGTCTGATTTTGAAATCCGCGATTTGAAGATGGTGGATACGGATATCGAGGACATTATCCGCCGCTTCTATCGAAAGGAGCTCTAAGATGGTCAAATTGTGGAGACGTTATAAACCCTTTATCAATGCAGGTGTTCAGGAATTGATTACCTATCGAGTCAACTTTATTCTCTATCGAATCGGCGATGTCATGGGTGCTTTTGTGGCTTTTTATCTCTGGAAGGCTGTCTTTGATTCCTCGCAGGAGTCCTTGATTCAGGGCTTCAGTATGGCAGATATCACTCTCTATATCATTATGAGTTTTGTGACCAATCTTCTTACTAGGTCAGATTCGTCCTTTATGATTGGGGAGGAGGTCAAGGATGGTTCCATTATCATGCGCTTGTTGAGACCAGTGCATTTTGCGGCCTCTTATCTTTTCACAGAACTTGGTTCCAAGTGGTTGATTTTTATCAGCGTTGGCCTTCCATTTTTAAGTGTCATTGTTTTGATGAAAATCTTATCTGGGCAAGGTATTGTAGAAGTGCTGGGATTAACTGTCCTTTATCTTTTTAGCTTAACGCTGGCCTATCTGATTAACTTTTTCTTTAATATCTGCTTTGGATTTTCTGCCTTTGTGTTTAAAAATCTATGGGGTTCCAATCTACTTAAGACTTCCATAGTGGCTTTTATGTCTGGAAGTTTGATTCCCTTGGCTTTCTTTCCAAAGGTTGTTTCAGATATTCTGTCCTTCCTGCCTTTTTCATCCTTGATTTACACTCCGGTCATGATTATCGTTGGGAAATATGATGCCAATCAGATTCTTCAGGCGCTCGCTTTGCAGTTTTTCTGGCTCTTAGTGATGGTGGGCTTGTCTCAGTTGATTTGGAAACGAGTCCAGTCCTTTATCACCATTCAAGGAGGTTAGTATGAAAAAATATCAACGCATGCATCTGATTTTTATCAGACAATACATCAAGCAAATCATGGAATACAAGGTGGATTTTGTAGTTGGTGTCCTGGGAGTATTTCTGACTCAAGGCTTGAACCTCTTGTTTCTCAATGTCATCTTTCAACACATCCCATCGCTAGAGGGTTGGACTTTTCAAGAAATTGCCTTTATCTATGGTTTTTCTTTGATTCCCAAGGGATTGGACCATCTCTTCTTTGATAATCTCTGGGCGCTAGGGCAACGCTTGGTGCGAAAAGGTGAGTTTGACAAGTATCTGACCCGTCCTATCAATCCCCTCTTCCACATCCTAGTCGAGACCTTTCAGATTGATGCCTTGGGTGAACTATTAGTCGGTGGTATTCTGCTAGGAACAACAGTAACTAGCATTGCTTGGACTATTCCAAAATTCCTGATTTTCCTAGTCTGCATACCATTTGCGACCTTGATTTATACTTCCTTGAAAATCGCGACAGCCAGCATCGCTTTTTGGACCAAGCAGTCAGGAGCAATGATTTACATTTTCTATATGTTTAATGATTTTGCTAAGTATCCGATTTCGATTTACAATTCGCTCCTTCGATGGTTGATTAGCTTTATCGTGCCATTTGCCTTTACGGCCTACTATCCTGCTAGCTATTTCTTGCAGGACAAGGATGTAATCTTTAACATCGGAGGTTTGATGTTGATTTCCCTTGTTTTCTTTGTCATTTCCCTTAAACTCTGGGATAGGGGCTTGGATGCCTACGAAAGTGCAGGTTCGTAAATAATAGAATATCAAAGCCTTGTCTCAGGACAGGCTTTTTTTAATAGAGATGAAAATTTCTTGACACCTATTCTCAGAGTGCTATACTGTAAGTGTAATCGCCGATTTAGCTTATACTCTTCGAAAATCTCTTCAAACCACGTCAGCTTCCATCTGCAACCTCAAAACAGTGTTTTGAGCTGACTTCGTCAGTTCTATCTACAACCTAAAAGCAGTGCTTTTAGCAACCTGCGGTTAGCTTCCTAGTTTGTTCTTTGATTTTCATTGAGTATTAGTTGCTAGAGCAAGACACTCGTAAAGCCTAAGTCACAGGTGAAGATATGACTGAGGATTTGAAAAAATAGATATGTAGAAGATAACCGTTAAGTCTTATTCTTAGCGGTTTTTTATATTGTTTAATAGCTCTGATATTTCATCAATGATGTTTGACTTTTTGATTCTTCTAGTGCTTTAAGTTGATTGCTACTATTTTTGATGGTGTGAATGTTCTGATTATGTACCCCAGCTAACTACGAAAGTTTTTGACTCTATATTTTTAACGTGTATTAAAAAATAAATTAACGCGTGTTAATTTTTCTTGACTTAAATTTTTTAAATGATATACTATTTTTATGGAGAGCTAACAATTATATATAAATGTATTACTCTATTTCCTAGATAATACTTAGTAAAACTTTTTATAACAAAGGCTAGCAAAGTTAAAGTTTTCTATCTATTGGAAGTTAAATAAATATGTAAGGAATTAAAATGAAAAAAAGTACAGTATTGTCATTAACCACAGCTGCAGTTATTTTAGCAGCATATGTCCCTAATGAGGTAGTTTTAGCAGACACATCTAGCTCTGAAGATGCTTTAAATATCTCTGATAAAGAAAAAGTAGTAGATAAACAAAAAGAAAACAAAGAAAAACTTGAAGATGTTCATAATGCTATAGAAACTTCAAAGGATACTGAAGAGAAGAAAACAACGCTTATTGAGGAAAAAGAAGTTGTTAGTAAAGAATCTGTGATAGATAATAAAACTAATAACGAAAAAGCAACAAGCAAAAAAGAAGATTCCAATCAATCACAAGGAGATAATGCAGACTCGTCTGCAAGTAAAGACCCAGAAAGTCCCCAAAAAGAGGATAAACTTGTCTATATTGCTGAATTTAAAGATAAGGAATCTGGAGAAAAAGCAATCAAGGAATTATCCAATCTTAAGGATACAAAAGTTTTATATACTTATGATACGGTTTTTAATGGTGTTGCAATAGAAACAACTCCAGATAATCTGGACAAAATTAAACTAATAGAAGGTATCTCATCGGTTGAACGATCACAAAAAGTCCAGCCAATGATGAATCATGCTAGGAAGGAAATTGGAGTTGAAGAGGCAATTGATTACCTAAAATCTATCAATGCTCCATTTGGTAAAAATTTTGATGGTAGAGGTATGGTCATTTCAAATATCGATACCGGGACAGATTATAGGCATAAGGCCATGAGGATTGATGATGATGCTAAAGGCTCAATGAGATTCAAAAAAGAAGACTTAAAAGGTACTGATAAAAATTTCTGGTTGAGTGATAAAATCCCTCATGCTTTCAATTATTATAATGGTGGTAAAATCACTGTAGAAAAAGCTGATGATGGAAGCGATTATTTTGATCCACATGGGATGCATATTGCAGGGATTCTTGCGGGAAATGATACTGAAAAAGACATCAAGAACTTTAACGGAATAGATGGAATTGCTCCTAATGCACAGATCTTCTCTTATAAAATGTACTCTGACGCAGGATCTGGCTTCGCAGGAGATGAAACAATGTTTCATGCTATTGAAGATTCCATTAAACACAATGTCGATGTTGTTTCGGTATCATCTGGCTTTACAGGAACAGGTCTTGTAGGTGAGAAATATTGGGAGGCTATTAGAGCATTAAGAAAAGCAGGCATTCCAATGGTTGTAGCTACGGGTAACTATGCGACTTCTGCTTCAAGTTCTTCATGGGATTTAGTGGCAAATAATAATCTGAAAATGACCGACACTGGAAATGTAACGCGAACTGCAGCACATGAAGATGCGATAGCGGTCGCTTCTGCTAAAAATCAGACAGTTGAGTTTGATAAAGTCAACATAGGTGGAGAAAATTTTAAATACAGAAATATAGGGGCCTTTTTCGATAAAAATAAAATTATAACAAATGAAGATGGATCAAAAGCTCCTGATAAATTGAAATTTGTATATATAGGCAAGGGTCAAGACCAAGATTTGATAGGTTTGGATCTTAAGGGCAAAATTGCAGTAATGGATAGAATTTATACAAAGGATTTAAAAAATTCTTTTAAAAGAGCTACGGATAAGGGTGCACGTGGCATTATGGTTGTAAATACTGTAAATTACTACAATAGAGATAATTGGACAGAGCTTCCAGCTATGGGATATGAGGAGGATGAAGGAACTACTAGTCAAGTATTTTCAATTTCAGGAGATGATAGTGTAAAGCTATGGAACATGATTAACCCTGATAAAAAAACTGAAGTTAAAAGAAATAGTAAGGAAGATTTCAAAGATAAATTGGATCAATACTATCCAATTGATATGGCAAGCTACAATTCTAATAAACCGAATGTAGGTGACGAAAAAGAGATTGACTTTAAGTTTGCACCTGACACAGACAAAGAATTGTATAAAGAAGATGTCATCGTTCCAGCAGGATCCACATCTTGGGGACCGAGAACAGATTTACTTTTAAAGCCTGATGTCTCAGCACCAGGTAAAAATATTAAATCTACTCTCAATGTCATTAATGGGAAATCAACTTATGGTTATATGTCAGGGACTAGTATGGCAACTCCAATCGTGGCAGCTTCTACTGTTTTGATTAGACCAAAGTTAAAGGAAATGCTTGAAAGACCTGCCTTGAAAAATCTTAAGGGAGATGACAAAATAGACCTTACAAGTCTTACAAAAATTGCCC
>JAWHFN010000032.1:0-13828 GCA_032565555.1 Streptococcus mitis
CTTTTACTGTCCGTTAAGTCACCTTAACGTGTAATCGTTTTCTTCTATTGTATCCAAGGGATTTCCCAAGGTCAATCCTTTTTACTAAATTTTTACTAAACTATCAGTAAAAGACAGAAAAATATGATATACTAACTTAAAAGAAGGAGGTTTTATGGCTACCTTAAAAGACATTGCACAGCTAGCCTCTGTCTCTATCGCGACCGTATCCCGTGTCCTCAATCGCGACCAGAGTCTATCTGTTACAGAAGAAACCAGACACCGTATTTTAACCGTTGCTGAAGAGCTGGGCTACACTAAGCACCTCAAGACAGGCGAGTCCCACAAACCCAAGCAAAAGATTGCCATTATCCAATGGGTCAGCGAACAAGGGGAGCTGGACGACCTCTACTACTACCAAATTCGCCTAGGCATCGAAAAAAGAGCCCAAGAGTTGGACTATGATATCTTGCGCTATTTTAATGACCATCCTTTTACCCTAAGCGAGGAAGTGATTGGGATTCTCTGCATCGGAAAATTTAGTCGAGCTCAGATTTCTGCCTTTGAAGAATACCAAAAGCCTCTTGTATTTTTAGACAGCGATACACTTTCCCTGGGACATACCTGCATTATCACGGACTTTTACACTGCCATGAAACAAGTTGTCGATTATTTTCTCAGCCAAGGTTTGGACCGTATCGGGATTCTAACAGGCCTTGAAGAAACAACCGACCAAGAAGAAATCATTGAGGATAAGCGACTGGAAAATTTCAGAAACTACAGTCAAGCAAAGGGAATCTATCATGATGAACTGGTCTTTCAAGGAAGCTTTACCGCCCAGTCTGGCTATGACTTGATGAAGGAGGCCATTCAGAACTTAGGAGACCAACTGCCACCAGCATTTTTTGCTGCTAGTGATAGTTTAGCCATCGGTGCCCTCCGTGCCCTCCAAGAAGCTGGAATCAGCCTGCCAGACCGCGTCAGCCTCATTTCCTTTAATGACACTAGTCTGACCAAGCAAGTCTATCCTCCCCTTTCTAGCATCACGGTCTATACTGAGGAAATGGGCCGAGCAGGGATGGATATTCTTAACAAGGAAGTTCTCCACGGTCGCAAAATTCCTAGCCTGACCATGCTAGGAACCAGACTGACTTTGAGAGAGAGTACTCTGCCATAACTCCACAAATTAAACATGACAAAAAATCCTAATAGAGAGGCTTAAATCTCCATTAGGATTTTCTTTGTTAGTCCATCACAATCATAGACTTAATGGTCTTACGTTCGTCCATGTCTTTATATGCCTGGTCAATATCTTCTAATTTATAGCTCGAAGTAAAGACGCGGCCTGGATTGATATCGCCATCAAGGACGGCTTTTAGTAAGAATTGCTTATCGTATGTTGTGACAGAAGCTGGACCACCACCGATTATTGTATTTTGACCAAAGGTTGAGCCAATGGCTCGATTTTCATAGTGCGGTACGCCAACAAAGCCCAAACGACCTCCATTATGAAGCAACCCAAGGGCTTGATCGACAGCTGCCTCCGTACCGACACACTCAAGAGCGGCATCTGCTCCACCTCCAAGGATTTCACGGACTTTGGCAATACCTTCTTCACCACGTTCAGCAACAACAGCTGTCGCACCTGACTCCAAGGCCATTTTTTGACGGTCTTCGTGGCGACTCATAAGGACAATTTGAGATGCTCCACGCATTTTAGCGGCGATAACAGCACATTGCCCAACAGCCCCATCACCGATAACGACAACCTTGTCCCCTTTTTGCACATTAGCAACACGCGCTGCATGGTAACCGGTCGGCATGACATCAGCAAGTGTCAAAAGTGACTTGAGCATGCCTTCGCTATAATCTGAAGGTTGACCTGGAATTTTCACAAGTGCCCAATTAGCAAAGTGGAAACGGATATACTCAGCCTGGACACCACCTGACCAGTTGTTTCCTGGATGATTATCACACGAGCCATCAAAACCAGCACGGCAGGCATCACACTGGCCACAACCATGTGTGAAAGGTGCAATGACAAAGTCACCTGCTTTTACTGTAGTAACGTTCTCACCAACTTCTTCGACAATCCCGATCGCCTCATGACCGCTATTTCTATGCCCTTCTTCGATTTCGGGATTACGGTAACTCCAAAGGTCCGAACCACAAACGCAAGTACGGACAATGCGGATAATAGCATCATCTGCTTCTATAATTTGAGGACGGTCAATAGTAGCAAGTCCAACCTGACCCGCCTTTGTATATACTGCTGATTTCATTTAAAATTTTCCTTCCTTGTAAAGTTTAATTTTGAGATTTAAGCGATTTAAAGCCGTCTGTAACTGAGACAAGCGCTCCTCTAATTTTTTCTTTTCGTCTTCTAAAATACCAAGCCTTTCCTCTCTCGTTTCATCCCCCTTTTGGTAGAGCGACATATAGTCAACTAAACTGTCCACAGAGACACCCGCCGAACGAAAACACTTAATAAATTCCAGTGCCTCAATATCCTGATCTTGAAAATCACGAATTCCAGTTGCAGTACGAGTAATCGGTGGTACAAGACCAACCCGTTCATAATACCGAATCGTATCCGCTGAAATTCCCAACAAGTCACTAGCAGATTTAATATTCATACACTAACCTCCTCTCATTTCATTCACTGAGTTTAAGCTATTCGAACTCACTTGTCTTATTATATAACTTTGAGTTGACTCCAAGTCAAGCGTTTTGCACCTAATCGAAAAATTTTTATCATCAGCAATCATACATCTGGAGTTTATACAATGCTCTTAACTTACCAATCTTTTAAATTATTTAAATAATAAAGAAAATACTCTATCCCAAATACGATAGTACCCAATCATTTTTCCTAATGTTGATGCTCCTGACTCCGCTCCAAGTCACACACCTTTCGCTTATGGGCTCGGTGGGTTGCTAGGTCTTCATCAACCTCAATGGTGACGTTTTGAAAACCACAATCTTTGAGGAAAATTCGAATAGATTCTTTACAAGCTTCCATATTTCCCACTTCTTTTATACAAACATGGACAATGGCATTTTTTTCCAAACCATCCATAGTCCAGAGATTAAGCTGATTAAGACTGGCCACATTGTCCAATCGCTCCAGGCCATTCTTTACTTGCTTGATATCAAGACCTTCTGGCACAGCATCCAAGAAAATCTTGAGCGTAGACCAAAAACGTGGAAGAGCTTTTGAAAGAATAAAGAAAGAAATGACAAGGGACAAAAGTGGATCTAGGATATACCAGTCCGTGAATCGAAGAACAATCGCCATCAGAATCACAGCCAGCCACCCTAGGGTATCTTCCAGAAAATGCAGACTCAGAATAGACTCATTCTTTGTCTTTCCCTTACCAACCACTAAACTCGCTAACACATTAATAGTAATCGCAATAATTCCTAACCAGAGAATCCCCTCGTCATTGACTGGTTGCGGATTTAAAATCTTCGTAACATTTTCTAAAATGACTAGAACAGATCCTGTCATGAGTATTATCGCTGTTACCAAGGCTCCTAGCAGACTAAACCGCTTATAGCCCAAGGTGTACTGATTATCTTCTTCACGATTAGAGATGGTTTCTAGAAAAGCTGATATTCCAATTGCAATCGCATCTCCTAAGTCATGCACAGAGTCAGCAAGAACAGCGCTCGAACCAAATATTCCACCTGCAATAAACTCGACAATGGCATAAGTCAAATTTAAGAAAAAAGCCACCCAAACAGCATATTTTGCCTTCATATTTCTCATTCCTTTGTTATAATAGATTTATGAACATCTTGTTCATTATCATTATCCACTAAAACTTAAAGAAAGGATAGAAGCAAAGCGTCAGCTTTATTCAGTTCTGAACAATTTGCCTCAAGTGTCCATATGACTAAGATTGACCGCCGTATCAGTAAAACAAAAAAAGCCATCTATCAAGCTTTTCTACAACTTTTGAATGCTAAGGGCTACGAATCCACTACCGTTCAGGATATTATTGACCTAGCAGATGTTGGACGTTCTACTTTTTACTGCCACTATGAGAGCAAGGAGCTGCTTCTGGACGAGCTCTGTCGCTACCTCTTCCATCATCTTTTTGAAAGAGATCAAGCCATTTCAACCAAGGATTACCTCGCCCACCTCTTTCTTCATTTTCAGAAAAACCAAGACCATATCACCAGTTTACTTTTCTCCAAAAATGACTACTTCCTCCGCCAACTCCAGAGAGAGTTGGAACACCACGTCTATCCCATGCTGGCTGATGATTTGAAAGAAGCTCACCCAGGTCTGCCTACTTCTTATCTCCAACACTTAGTTGTTACCAACTTTATCGAGACATTGACCTGGTGGCTAAAAAAAGGACAAGACTTCACAGAACAAGAAGTTGTCCAGTTTTATCTAGACCTTCTCATTCCTAAAAATTGAATACAGAGTAGAGCTCAGTTGCCTTATACCTAGGCTACTGAGTTTTTACCTTTCAACAACAAAAGAGGACCCACTGATCCTCTTTTTCATTATCTCAAATCCTTTATTATCAACTCTATCTGTTTTATCCCAAAACTTAAAACATCTTTTCCTAGTTAGGTAAATCAGTATTCTGCTTAGCTGCCTTGCTCCATTGATACCAACCAACTAGACTGTTAATAAGATAAATTAGATATTTCCCTTGAATTTGCAGGCTTTCTCCCCACCAGAGATAGATTGAAAAGACATTAGTTGCTGCCCAGAATATCCATTGTTCACGGTAAACAGCTGTCATGAGGATTTGGTCTACACCATTGAATGGGAACAGCGTAAGTTGGGAGACGAAGTTCGAATAGTGATGGGACAGTCTCCTAATTCAGAAAATTACACTGATGATCCTAATGGGCGCTAAAAATGCGAAGACCTATGAAGACCTATTTTGTATTAGTCAAACAAAAAATCCAAAAGAAATGGTATATGATTATGACCATGAAACAAAGTAAAATCAAACCGAGTGATCTGAGGAAGCACCCGATGATCATGAAACGTTATTAAACACAAAAGTCACCCATGTGAGTTCTTGCCAGAAGCTGAAGTTAATCCTTCAACCTGGAAAACCCGCAGAGGTGACTTTTTCTATACATCTCGATTTTTCTGGCAATAATCATTAACCGATAAATATGTCTGTGAATCACCCAGCGACTCCGCTATGTCCATAATCCGCGGTGGTAGTAATCCCACTCGCTGGACAAGTTCGTGATTACTGAACAATTCCCGTGGACTGCCGGCGAAGCCAAACTTCCCGTGTTCCATAACATACACCGACTCAAACTCGGCGGCGACCCAATCCATGTCATGGGTGATGGTCACAACTTGGTGGCCCGAATCAGCCAACTGATGGAAAATTGCGGTCAACTTGCGCCGGCTTTCCCAATCAAGCGACATCATCGGCTCATCAAATAAATAAATCGCCGGATCCACTGCCAAAACTGTGGCAACGCTCAACAGCTTGCGTTCCGACAATGACAGGTCATATGGACTTTCAGCTGTTTTATCATCCAAGCCAACTCTTTTTAGAGCCGCTAAAGCCCGCCTCGTGATCGTGTCGTGGTCATCCATGACCTGCGCGACATTCCACTCCACCTCTCGTTGAACGGTCGGGTTGAAAAGCTGATCGTCAGGATTCTGAAAAGTAATCCCAACCTTCAGTAACTTTTCGACTGGTTTAAGATCATTAAAATTTTCTCCATCGATCTTAATCACACCGGTTTGTGGTGTCAGCAAGCCCGTCAACAATTTGAAGAGCGTTGATTTGCCGGCACCATTTTGGCCGACAATCGCCACCATCGGATCGGTGAAGTGTTTGTCTTCAACATCCAAGCTAAAGGACCGTTCCGGATAAGTGAACGTCAGGTGGCTCAGTTCAATTGTGGACATAACGAACCTCCTTCAGATCAGCGTAATTCACCGGATACCGGCCATCAGCCAAGTGCCAATCCATTTTTTGAGCAAGTTGCTGGATTGTCGGGGCTGGAATCTGCCAGTCAGCTGCCAAATGATTAAACACCTCACCCGGCCTGCCCTGGGCTACCATTTGACCCTCGTGCAGCACCCACACAACGTCGGCGACTTCGCACAAATCGTCAATTTCACTGGTGACAATGAAGACAGTCGTCTCTTTGACTTGGGCCAGCCATTGGAAAAATTGCCGGCGGCCAAGGGGATCCATCTCACTGGTCGGATCATCCATAATCAAAACAGCCGGATTAGCCACAATCGCCGTGGCAATTGCCAACCGCTGGATCTGACCACCGGAAAGGCTCTCGGGACGCAAATTCAGCTGTTCAATCAGCCCCATTTGCGTGGCAACTTCTTCAACCCGTTTTTGAATCAGTCCTTCAGCCATTCCCTGATTAATCAAGTCAAAGGCGATTTCATCGGCAACCGTGTCTGCCAACCCGCTTAGTTGGCCAGCTGGATTTTGCAGTACAACTCCATTCATGGCATTATAAACGGGCCAATTGTCGGACACTCGCTGGCCAAACATGTGCCAGTCGCCCTCAATCTCAGCAGACACAATTTTGGGAATGACCCCTGCCAGCACACGGCACAAAGTCGATTTGCCGGAGTGGCTATTCCCGATAATCCCAACCACCTGGCCGGTATGAACCTCCGCGTTAATCTGACGCAGTTGTGGTTGCTCAGTACCCGGATAACGGGTGGTCAAATTTTCAATTACAATCCGTTTATCTTCGTCCATATCTTCCACCCAATCAATAAAATTGCCAATCCAGTCAGACCAATGTGCAGCGTCCGCGACAGGCGATACACGCGCTGGGAGGTTCTGACAGTCCGGTTGAGATTATCAAAACCTCTCAGTTGGAGAGAAATCGACCGCGTCATCGATTGATCCAAGGTCTTAATCACCAATGGAATTAGAACCGGCAGGACTGACTTTAATTTCTGAATCAACGTTTTTTGCGGATTGGTTCCGCGAACTTTTTGTGCCTGCTGGATTTTCCGCATATTGCGCATCATTTCCGGCAAAATATAACACACCGACATCAGAACGTAGACGGTTTTATAAGACAATCCGGACAGTTCCAAATAGGCCGCGTTTTCTGAAATACTCGTGGTCACCATAAAAAAGCTACTGGTCAAAATAATCACCAATACTCGACAACCCAGAGTGGTGGCGTAAATCAGGCCTTCTTTGTAGAACGACACCCCAAGCACAGAAAACAGCACAGTTTGATTCCGACTGTAAAATAACCCTTGGATGATCAGCATGGTGCAAATCAGAAACAGGCTGAATCCCAGCGCCTTAAAGGTGGTAGAACTCAATTTGGAAAATAACAATAGCAGTGTTGCGACAAGAATTAATCCGGCCTGAAGCAATAAATTCATACTGGCAAAGCTCAACAACGTCATGTCCAAGATGAACAAGAGCTTAGTAATCGGATCGATCACCTGGTACCACTTGAGCTTGACCCGTGGCGCTCCAGAAATCAATGTTTTATCAGTCATCATTTATCATCGCTAAAGAAGTGCACCATCCGCTTCGGCAGCTGACGATAGATGAAGAATGACAGGTAGGCCACGCAGACTTTATCCAAAATATCCAAGACAAACTCATCGGTAAATGAGGCCAGCCACACTGGTGCATGATTGGCGACCATTACCGCAAACAATGAGTCACCCCAAGCGATACCGGTCTGATCACCCCAAAAGATGACGTTGAGTGGCGTTGAAATGACAGCTGAAACGATGGCAATAATAATAGCAGAAACAAATACTCGTCGCGCTGACGAGAACCACCCATTGGCGTGCAAAACTCCGACAGCAATCCCAATTCCGATGCTGGTAATCGCATACACGGTTGAAATTGGCGATAAGGTCAGCCCATAGATCACGTTGTTGATGAAACCACTAATGGCACCGGCAACCGGCCCAGCCAACATGCTGGTAAGAAAGGTTCCCAAAGACCCCAGCCAAACGGGCAACTTTAACCCCTCCGCCAAGGCTTTGGCAACATAGTTAATCCCCACGGCAGCGGGAATCAAAGTCATGGTGGCAGCACTTAACTTAAATTTCCACATACTGGTACGATGAATCGGTTCTGTTTTCATAATTTTCTCCTTTTGTTTTTAAAGAGCCGTGTCTGGATAGACTTTCGGACGCAACGCTCTATAATATATCTACTGAACTGTCTATACACAAGATTTCCATCCTTAGTCGACATGAGCTGGAAATCTTTATTTGTTAAGTAGTTCACAACACATTATACACCTATTTTGTGAATAATCAAGTGTATTTACAGTAAAATTTGAAAAATCCTGAAAATTTTCTCTTATTTCCCATTTTTAATGACATTTAATAACTCTAACATAAAAAAGCCCAGACGAAATTGTCTGAGCATTCTTCTATATAGTCGTTTAAGTAAGTTGAGCTTACGATTCTCAAGCTATTTCTTCAACAAACCTTGTTCTTGTAGAAACTCCTTGGCTACTTGTTCTGCTGACTTGCCTTCAATACCGACTTGGTAGTTGAGCTGGCTCATCTGGCTTTCTGTAATCTTACCAGCCAATTTATTGAGAACTGTTTCCAACTCTGGATGTTTCTTGAGAAGAGCTTCTTTCATCAGTGGAGCTCCTTGATAAGGTGGGAAGAGTTGCTTGTCATCTTCCAAAACCTGTAAATCGTAACGTGCCAATTCCGCATCAGTCGAATAGGCATCCGTGATTTGAATATCGCCCGACTGAATAGCCTGATAGCGAAGGGCTGGCTCCATGGTCGCCACATTAAGCTTGAGACCGTACATTGATTGCAAGCCCTTATTGCCATCTTCACGGTCATTAAATTCGAGTGTAAAACCTGCCTTCAGCTGCCCTTCCACTTTTTTCAAGTCCGAAATGGTCTTCAAGCCATATTCTTGAGCAATCTTTTTCGGAACAGCTACAGCGTAGGTATTTTGATAAGACATGGGTTTGAGATAGGCTAGATGATCCTGTTTGGCAATACCATCACGCGCTACATCATAAACCTGCTCTGGCTCATGACTCACTTTCGGTGATGGCTGAAGCAAACTTTCAGTCACCGTACCAGTAAATTCAGGATAGATGTCAATATCGCCTTTTTTCAAAGCTTCATAAAGAAAGCTTGTTTTCCCAAAATTCGGTTTAACAGTCGCAGTCATACTGGTGTTTTCTTCAATCAGCAACTTATACATATTGGCCAAAATTTCTGGTTCCGGTCCCAATTTACCAGCAATGATCAAGTTCTCTTTCTCTTTTTGAGCCAAAAGAGCTGGGCTATAAGACAGACCGAGCAATATGGTCACCAAGGCAAAACCAGAGAAAATCGTCCGCAATTTTGCCTTTTCCATCACTTTTAGTAGGAAGTTAAAGGCAATAGCAAGCACTGCAGAAGAAAGGGCCCCAATCAAAATCAGACTGGCATTATTACGGTCAATTCCCAAAAGGATAAAGGAACCCAGTCCCCCTGCCCCAATCAAGGCAGCCAAGGTTGCCGTACCGATAATCAAGACAGCCGCCGTCCGAATCCCAGACATCATAACAGGCATGGCAAGTGGAATTTCAAACTTCTTGAGACGTTCCCATCTGCTCATCCCAAAGGCAATCCCAGCCTCTTGCAGACTCGGATCAATTCCCTTTAGCCCAGTGATGGTATTTTGTAAAATCGGAAAGATCGCATAGATCACTAGAGCTGTCAAAGCCGGCAAGGTTCCAATTCCCATCAAGGGAATAAAGAGACCCAACAAGGCCAATGACGGGATGGTCTGGAAAATCCCTGCAATCTGCAAGACCCAGTCGGCCAACTTCTCATGATATCGAAGAGAAACAGCCAAGGGAATCGCTATAAAAATAGCTAGTAACAGGGTCAACAGTGACAACTGCAAATGTTGAGATAGAGCTGTCAACCAATCACTAAAACGATCCTGAAAAGTTGCAATTAAATTAGTCATGAACACTACCTCCAAACAAGTCTGCTACAAAGTCTGTGGCAGGCGCTTTTAAAATAGTATCGGGATTCGCCACCTGACGAATCTCTCCATCCTGCAAAACAGCAATACGGTCTGCCAACTTCAAGGCTTCATCCGTATCATGGGTTACAAAAATAGTTGTCATCCCAAACTCTTTATGCAATTCTTTAGTCAGAACCTGCAACTGTTTTCTCGAAATAGCATCCAAGGCTGAAAAAGGTTCATCCATGAGGAGAATCTTAGGCTGACCAATCATAGCACGAACAATACCGATCCGTTGCTGTTCTCCACCAGATAATTCACTAGGCAAACGATGCCCATACTCAGCTACTGGCAAGCCAACCTTAGCCAAAAGCTCTTCTGTTTTCTGAGCAATTTCTTCCTTAGTCCATCCTTTCATCTCAGGAATCAGTGCAATATTTTCCGCGACCGTTAGATTTGGAAAGAGAGCAATGGCCTGTAAAACATAACCAGTAGAAAGACGAAGTTCACGCTCATCATAATCTTTAATGCGCTTGCCATCCATATAAATATTTCCATCAGTTGGTTCCAAAAGACGATTAATCATCTTGATCATGGTCGTCTTACCTGAGCCAGATGGACCAACTAAAACCATAAACTCTACATTCTCAATTCGTAAATTGACATCTCTCAAAACATCTTTTTCTGTGTAACGTAAAGCTACATTTTTGTATTCAATCATTCTGTATCCTCAATTTAAAACTTCCATCGATTGGTCAAGTCTTCTACCTTAGGCATGACTTCCTTATTGTCCCAATGCTCCACAATTTTCCCGTTTTCTAGACGGAAGATATCGTACTGGGCATAGGCAACTCAACCAATCCGATTCTGACCATAGCTAACCACATAGTTTCCTTGTCCTAAGAGTTGGAAAACAAAGTCAAAAGTGGCCTTTACTTATAAACAGCTAATTTGCTCCATTTTAAACCTCATTTTCCTCCTCTTTCAGATTAGCCAAAATTCTTTCTTGAAAGGCTTCAAACTGACGAATTTCTTCCTCTGAAAATCCTTTGTAAAAGATCCTATCCAATTTCTGACTGACACGATGCCCCACTTCTTTCTGAGACTGCCCCAACTCTGTTAAAACCAAATACTTCTTACGCTTATCTTCTCCACATGGACTAATAGCTACAAGATTTTGTTCCTCTAGCTTTTTAATCATAGTCGTCAGTGTATTGTTAGCAAGCCCAGTTGCCAGAGCAATATCTGTCGCAGTTGCGCAGCCAGTTTCACTATTCCATAAAACCGCTAAAATCTTCCCCTGTTCACTCCGATAAAGAGCTTCAGGATCCCGACTTAGTAACTTTTGAAAAATCCGCCCATTCAATAAACGAATATGATGGGCTAGCAAATGACTATCTTTCATGACACCTCCAATTTATTTCCATATCGAAATGAATAAAATAATTGTAACACTCATTATTCTAACTGTCAACTATTTCGATTTAGAAATAATTTTTCCAAGTAAAAAATCTCCTACCCAAGATAGAAGATTTTAATCTTATAAACTTAATCCGTCATATCCGATACCAAAGTTCGATGCTCCAATGGAATACTGCACATAACTAGCAAGAAAATGAAACCTGATTGAATCCAGAAGAGGGCCAAGTCAAAGATTCCATGCACAGCAACCACTGTAAGGAAAGACAGATAAAGACCGATAATCGGACGTTTCCCCGACTCCTGACTCATATCCATCATCAAGCGAACAGGAGCAACAGAAGACAAAACTAATAAAATAGTCCCCACAATTCCGTAACTCAGAATCGTATCGATATATAGACTGTGAGCATGTTCATGATAAGGAGCATTTATCCGAGGATACGAGTGCATGTAGGTCAATGGCCCTTCACCCCAAAAAGGATTTTGCTTAAACAAGGCCATCCCAGCATCCCAGATAGAAATGCGTTCTTCCATAGAAGAGTCTAAAGTCCCCATCCGAACTCCCAAATCACTAGAAAAGAGGAAGCTCAAGCCAATCGCAAAAACCCCAATACTTAGCCAAAAGGCCTTCCAGTTTTTAATGGTCGTAAAGAGATAGATAATGGCTCCAGCGATAATAGCAGGAAAGGCAGTTCGATTTTGCGTAAAGTTCAAACCAAAGAGATTCACAAAGCCTGCAAACACACAGAATACTTTCAACCAATTCAACTTGGTCGTTGTAAACAAATAGAAGGCAATCATGATACAGAAACAACAAATAATTCCATAATAATTAGGATTAAAGAAGGTCACTTCTGCACGATTCTGATGCCACACCTGCATATTGGGTGAAAGAAAAGCATAGTTGAATTTCTTCACAATTTGGAAATGTTCTAAACTCGCAAAAGCAGCTGACAAGACGCTACCAAACAAGACGAGCTGCAAAATCAATCGAAAGAATTTATGTGATAAAATCGACTGATAATGCAAAAAGAAAACAGTAAATAGAAAAATTCCTACTGAAGCTACAACTCCCATCCAATTTTGTGCAAAAACGGATATAACAGTACTATAGCCAAGAAAAAGAAGCAGCATCGGATGCTCCCTCATTTTCTGAAGAATACTTTTCATGTCTCCTGTAAAAATCAAACTAATAATATATAAACAGAATACAACTACAAAAAGATAAAAGGGTAAAAAGATACTCAGGATAATTCCCAATAAAATCAGCTCTTTACTAGACAACCCTCTCAGCTTTTCAATAAAGCCTATTGATTTCAAAACGAATCCTTTCTCTCCAAATCAGTTGATTCAGATAATAGTAAGCTACCCTTTATTGTACCACTTTTTTAGCAATTTGAAAACAAAGGAAACGTTTTCTAAAACAAAAACCCTATTTTATCAACCATATCAAGTCAAGGCTTCAAAATGTTACTTCAATTCAGTTCTCAATTACCCGATAAGTCTGATTTTGCAGATCAATTTCTGCTACTGCTGTTACGGACTTATCTTTATTTTGACGTTTGATTACAATGCTGTGGGCTGTTGGTGTTTCAACGTCAATAGTTCCTTCTAGATCAAAGGCTTCTGAACGGTTTCGGAAAGAAAATAGATTGAGAAGGGCCTTCACCACAGGGCGTTGGACTTCTTCTGCTATTTCCTCATTGCTATAGTAATGACGATTAATATTTCGACCTTCTTTAGTTTCTTCTAATAATTTCAAATCATTCTTGCCTGCTAATAGACCTACATAGTAAACCTGAGGAATGCCTGGGGCAAATGCTTGAATTAAGCGTGCAAGAAAATACTTAACATCATCATCTCCAAGCGCAGAATAATAGGTTGAATTGATTTGGTAGATATCTAGATTGTTATACTCTGCACTAGAGTACTTACGTTTGACATTAGCTCCAACCTTATAGAGCTCATTTGAAGCATAGTCGATTTCCTCATCAGTCAGGATATCCTTGACATCCACCACTCCAATCCCATCATGGGTGTCTAGCGTCGTAAATTGCTTCATTGGGCTCATCTTTAACCACTTAGCCAAACGCTCTGTTCTGGAACTATAAAGAGTATAAAGTGTCACCATTGGAAGAGCAAAATCATAAACATAGTAATCGTGATCCGCTATTTTAAACTGAATCGAATAATGTTCATGAATCTCAGGTAAGAGCTCTGTCCCATACTCAGCAGCGATATCTCGAACTTTGTCCAATAAATCCCAAATATCTGGTTCTACAAAGAAATCATTAGTATCCAATTTCTTCACTGCATAAGCAAAAGCATCTAGACGAATCAAATCACACCCATTACTTGCCAAGTGCTGAATGGTCTTACGGATAAATTCCATCGTTACTTCTTTGGTCACATCAAGATCAATCTGCTCCTCACCAAAGGTATTCCACAAATGTTCTACTGAACCATCTTCA
>JAWHFN010000033.1:0-13692 GCA_032565555.1 Streptococcus mitis
TGCCTACATTGCTGGTGACATCAAACCTGAACCACAGGATCCAAGTCAAGTTACCTTCTCGCCAAATATCAAGCC
Source organism: Streptococcus mitis (assembly GCA_032565555.1). GTDB lineage: Bacteria > Bacillota > Bacilli > Lactobacillales > Streptococcaceae > Streptococcus > Streptococcus mitis_DM. The sequence continues at coordinate 76 of JAWHFN010000033.1, forward strand.
AGAGGAAGAAAAACTGGACTGGAATAAAAGCAATCGTCAACTCTTTAACCAAATCCGTGGCATGAACCCTTGGCCTGTTGCCCATACTTTCCTTAAGGGCGACCGTTTTAAGATTTATGAAGCCCTACCAGTAGATGGTCAGGGAAATCCAGGTGAGATCCTCTCTATCGGCAAGAAAGAATTGATTGTCGCAACGGCAGAAGGGGCTCTATCCCTCAAACAAGTGCAGCCAGCTGGTAAACCTAAGATGGACATCGCTTCCTTCCTCAACGGAGTTGGACGTACATTGACTGTAGGAGAACGATTTGGTGACTAAAGTAGAAACGGCTAGAAGTTTAGCTCTAGCAGTATTAGAAGATGTCTTTATCAATCAAGCATACTCAAATATCGCCTTAAATAAACACCTCAAGGGGAGTCAGCTCTCTGCAGCAGACAAGGGTTTGGTAACCGAGCTGGTCTATGGAACGGTAGCCCGCAAACTCACCTTAGAATGGTATCTATCACACTTTATCGAAGACAGAGACCAGTTAGACAGTTGGCTTTATGTCCTTCTTCTCATGAGTGCCTACCAGATCCGCTATTTGAACAAGATCCCAGACCATGCTGTGGTCAATGAAGCAGTAGAATTGGCCAAAGTCCGTAAAAAAGGCAGTGAAAAATTGGTCAACGCCGTCCTTCGCCGTATCTTGCGTGAAGGCTGGCCAGATATCACCAGCATCAAACGAAAAAATAAGCGTGACTCCATTGCATATTCCCTTCCGGTTTGGCTAGTTGCCAAGCTCAAGGAAGAATACGGAGAAGAGCGAGCACAAGCTATTTTTGAAAGCCTTTTGGTGCGAAACAAGGCCAGTATTCGTGTAACAGACCTAAGTCGAAAAGAGGAAATCCAAGCCTTGTTGGAGGCGAATAATTCCCTTTTAGCAACCACTGGTCTTGTTAAGGAGCAGGGGCATTTTGCAGGCCATGATTTGTTTGCAGATGGAGCCATTACCATCCAAGACGAGTCAAGTCAGCTTGTTACGCCAACTCTTGATTTACAAGGCAATGAGCAGGTTCTAGATGCCTGTGCGGCTCCGGGTGGGAAAACAGCCCATATAGCCTCTTATCTCACGACAGGTCAGGTTACTGCTCTGGACCTTTACGATCACAAGTTGGACTTAATCCAAGAAAATGCTCAACGTCTGGGAGTTGCAGATCGGGTTCAAACGCAAAAATTGGATGCCAGAAAGGTGCATGAGTTTTTTGGTCAGGATTCATTTGATAAGATTTTGGTAGATGCTCCCTGTTCAGGAATCGGTCTTTTGCGCCGAAAACCAGATATCAAATACAATAAAGAAACGGCAGATTTCGCGTCCTTGCAGGAAATTCAGCTAGAAATATTAGGTAGTGTTTGTCAAACACTAGGCAAAGGTGGTATAATAACTTATAGTACCTGTACTATTGTCTCAGAGGAGAATTTTCAAGTCGTTGAGGCGTTTTTAGAAAGTCATCCTGAGTTCGAGCAGGTAAAACTAGAACATGAATGTAAGGATATCATGAAAGACGGCTGTATCCTCATTACACCTGAATTGTATGGAAGTGATGGATTCTTCATCAGTCAATTTCGCAAGATATCGGATTAGGAAGGAACTGACACATGGAAATTTCATTATTAACAGATGTTGGTCAGAAACGAACAAATAACCAAGACTATGTCAACCACTATGTCAATAGAGCTGGACGTACTATGATTATTTTAGCTGATGGGATGGGAGGTCATCGCGCAGGGAATATCGCTAGTGAAATGGCGGTAACAGACCTAGGTATAGCTTGGGTTGATACCCAAATCGATACAGTCAATGAAGTGCGTGAATGGTTCGCCAATTACCTAGAAATTGAAAATCAAAAGATTCATCAACTTGGACAAGATGATGCCTATAAAGGAATGGGAACAACTCTAGAAGCTGTTGCTATTATTGGCAATCAGACTATCTATGCTCATATTGGAGATTCTCGTATCGGTTTGATTCGTGGAGAAGAATACCACCAGTTAACGAGCGATCATTCCTTGGTCAATGAATTGCTCAAGGCAGGTCAATTGACGCCAGAAGAAGCAGCTAGCCATCCACAGAAAAATATTATTACCCAGTCAATCGGTCAAAAAGATGAAATTCAGCCTGATTTTGGAATGATTACCCTTGAGCAGGGAGACTATCTCCTACTTAATAGTGATGGTTTGACCAATATGATTTCAGGAAGTGAGATTTGTGATATTGTAACCAGTGATATTCCTTTGGCAGATAAAACAGCGACGCTTGTGCGTTTTGCTAACAATGCAGGAGGTTTAGACAACATTACGGTTGCCCTTGTTTCTATGAACGAGGAGGATGCAGAATGATCCAAATCGGCAAGATTTTTGCCGGACGCTATCGGATTGTGAAACAAATTGGCCGTGGAGGCATGGCAGATGTCTATTTGGCCAAGGATTTAATTCTAGACGGAGAAGAAGTGGCAGTGAAGGTCCTGAGGACTAACTACCAGACGGACCCGATAGCTGTAGCTCGTTTTCAGCGTGAAGCGAGAGCTATGGCAGATCTAGACCATCCTCATATCGTTCGGATAACAGATATTGGTGAGGAAGACGGTCAACAGTATCTTGCAATGGAGTATGTTGCTGGACTAGACCTCAAACGCTATATTAAGGAACACTACCCCCTTTCCAATGAAGAAGCCGTCCGTATTATGGGACAAATCCTCCTAGCCATGCGTTTGGCCCATACTAGAGGAATTGTTCACAGGGACTTGAAGCCTCAAAATATCCTTTTGACACCAGATGGGACTGCCAAGGTCACAGACTTTGGGATTGCAGTAGCCTTTGCTGAGACAAGTCTGACCCAGACTAACTCTATGCTGGGTTCAGTTCATTACTTGTCACCAGAGCAGGCGCGTGGTTCTAAGGCGACTGTACAGAGTGATATTTATGCCATGGGGATTATTTTCTATGAGATGCTGACAGGCCATATCCCTTATGACGGGGATAGTGCGGTGACCATCGCACTTCAGCATTTCCAGAAACCACTGCCATCGGTTATAGCTGAAAATTCATCTGTGCCTCAGGCTTTGGAAAATGTTGTCATCAAGGCAACTGCTAAGAAATTGACAGATCGCTACAAATCAGTAGCTGAAATGTATGTGGACTTGTCGAGTAGTTTGTCTTACAATCGTCGTCATGAACCAAAGCTGGTCTTTGACGATGCGACTAAGGCGGACACCAAGACTCTACCAAAAGTATCTCAGAGTACCTTGACGTCGATTCCTAAGGTGCAAACACAAAGTCCGAAGCCACAGGTTGCGAAGCCGAGTCAGCAGGTTTCAGAAGACAATTACGCAAGCAAGCCTGTTAAGAAACGGAAATTTAGAGTTCGTTATATGATTTTGTTGGCCAGCATTGTATTGGTGGCAGCCTCTCTGATTTGGATATTATCCAGAACTCCTGCAACCATTGCCATTCCAAATGTGGCAGGTCAGACAGTGGCGGAGGCCAAGGAAACTCTCAAGAAAGCCAATTTTGAGATTGGCGAGGAGAAATCAGAGGCTAGTGAAAAGGTGGAAGAAGGGCGGATTATCCGTACAGATCCTGATGCTGGAACGACTCGAAAAGAAGGTTCGAAAATCAATTTGGTTGTCTCATCAGGCAAGCAATCTTTCCAATTGAGTAACTATATCGGCCGTAAATCGACAGATGTTATCGCGGAACTCAAGCAGAAGAAGGTTCCTGAAAATCTCATCAAGATCGAGGAAGAAGAATCAAGTGAGAGTGAAGCAGGAACTGTTCTCAGACAGAGTCCAGCTGCTGGAACAACCTATGATTTGAGCAAGGCCTCAACGATTACCTTAACCGTTGCTAAGAAGGTAACCAGCGTTTCTATGCCAAGTTATAAAGGATCTAGTCTCGAATTTACTAAAAATAATCTCGTTCAAATTGTCGGTATTAAAGAAGCCAATATTGAAGTTGTAGAAGTGTCGACAGCTCCCGCTGGAACTGCTGAAGGTACAGTCGTTGAACAGAGTCCAAAAGCAGGTGAAAAGGTTGATTTGACTAAGACGCGTGTCAAGATTTCAATTTACAAGCCAAAAACACCGCCGTCAACGTCATCATCAGCACCAGCTCAACGTGGAAACCAAGGTTCTACTACAACACCAAGTCAGGGGAACCAACAAGGAAATCAACGAGGGAATGCAGCTGCTACGACTCAATCAAGCAGTGAAGACAACCACGAAAATTCTCGTGATTAAACGAATCTTTGTCATGATTTCATGGCAAAGATTTTTTTTGACTCCAGATTTGTGATAGAATAGAAGGAGTTGATAAAAGGAGGAAAGCATGGAAGAATCAAAAGAATTAAATGCCGTTATTGATGTGATTATGTTAGCGGGGACTATTCTCCTTAAAAGTGGCTCAGAAATCCATCGTGTAGAGGATACCATGATTCGTATTGCGCATTCGCAGGGGATTGTGGATTGTAATGTTCTTGCCATGCCTGCCGCTATCTTTTTCTCGATTGAAAATACCAATATTTCGCGTATGAAGCGCGTGACCTCCTCTTCTTATAACATCGAAAAAGTCTGCGATGTGAACCAGATTTCTCGTCAGTTAGTAGGTGGAAAGCTTGATTTAGAAACAGCCTTCAAGCAATTGACGACTTTACAAACTCAACCCCTTCCCTATACTAAGTTGCAGGTAACTTTGGCTGCGACCTTTAGTGCCCCTTTCTTTTCAGTTATGTTTAGTGGAAATATCTACGACGCACTTGGGGCAGGAGTGGCTACCTTATTTGGTTTTGCCTTTTCCCTCTATGTGGAAAAGTTTATCCGAATTCCTTTTGTAACAGCATTTGCTGGAGCCTTTGTCTTTGGGATGATAGCTCAGTTTTGGGCGCGCTACACAGGCTTTCCCTCAACGGCAGATTTGATTATAGCTGGTGCGGTCATGCCTTTTGTACCAGGAATTGCCTTGACCAATGCGGTTCGTGATATTATGACCAACCACATAAACTCTGGTATGAGCAAGATGTTTGAATCTCTGCTCATTACCCTTGCTTTAGGGGCAGGAACTTCTGTCGCCTTGGTATTGATGAACTAATATGACACTAACAACCTTTTTATTACAAGCAGTAGCAAGTCTTCTTGCCATTATCACTTTTCTAATCGTACTCAATGTGCAACGCTCCATGCTCTTACCTGGAGGGATTTTGGGCATGGCTGTCTGGCTGATTTATCTCTTGCTCAAGGAACCAACCAATGTCATTGTAGCTACCTTCATTGCCGCTATAATTGGTTCTTGTGTTAGTCAGATTTTAAGTATTCTTTACAAGACCCCTGCTGTGGTCTTTATCTTGGCCATTTTGGCACCCCTGGTTCCGGGATACCTTTCTTATCGGACAACTGCCTTTTTTGTGACAGGTGATTACAGTCACGCCATTGCTAGTGCAACTTTAGTTGTCATGTTGGCTCTGGTAATTTCCATTGGAATGGCTAGCGGAACAGTGATTCTCAGACTGTATTCCTACTTACGAAAACAGCAAAATCGTTAGACTAACAAGAGACTTGATTTGGTGAATCAAGTCTTTTTTCTCTCTTTTACTGCTATTTGTGATAAAATAGTATAGAACGATTTTTTACATGAATGATAAAACAGAGGTAAATATGACAATCGGTATAGATAAGATTGGTTTTGCGACCAGTCAATATGTCTTGAAATTACAAGACTTAGCAGAAGCAAGGGGCATTGACCCTGAAAAATTAAGCAAAGGACTCTTGCTCAAGGAATTGAGTATTGCGCCCCTAACTGAGGATATCGTGACCTTGGCGGTCAGTGCTAGTGACTCTATTTTAACTGAGCAAGAAAGACAAGAAATCGATATGGTCATTGTGGCGACTGAGTCAGGAATTGACCAGAGTAAGGCTGCGGCCGTCTTTGTGCATGGCTTGCTGGGGATCCAGCCTTTTGCTCGTAGTTTCGAGATTAAAGAAGCCTGCTATGGAGCGACAGCTGCCCTTCATTATGCCAAATTGCATGTGGAAAATTCTCCAGAGTCCAAAGTTTTGGTTATTGCCAGTGATATTGCCAAATATGGTATTGAAACTCCAGGAGAACCAACTCAGGGTGCTGGCAGTGTGGCAATGTTGATTACACAAAATCCACGCATTATGGTCTTTAATAATGACAATGTAGCTCAGACTCGTGACATCATGGATTTTTGGCGTCCAAATTACTCAACAACTCCTTATGTAAATGGTGTCTATTCTACTCAACAATATTTGGATAGTTTGAAAACGACTTGGTTTGAATACCAAAAACGCTACCAGCTTACTTTGGATGATTTTGCAGCTGTTTGCTTCCACTTGCCTTATCCTAAATTAGCGCTAAAAGGCTTGAAAAAAATCATGGATAAGAACTTGCCTCAAGAGAAAAAAGACCTCTTGCAAAAGCATTTTGACCAGTCTATTCTCTACAGTCAAAAAGTGGGGAATATCTATACAGGTTCCCTCTTCCTAGGACTCTTGTCTCTCTTGGAAAATACAGATAGCTTGAAATCTGGGGACAAAATTGCCCTTTATAGTTACGGAAGTGGGGCTGTGGCTGAGTTCTTCAGTGGTGAATTGGTTGAAGGATATGAAGCTTATCTGGATAAAGACCGCTTGAACAAGCTCAACCAACGAACTGCCCTTTCTGTTGCAGACTATGAAAAAGTCTTCTTTGAGGAAGTGGACTTGGATGAAACAAACTCTGCCCAGTTTGCTGGTTATGAAAATCAAGAGTTTGCCTTGGTTGAAATTGTGGACCACCAACGTCGTTATAGCAAGGTTGAAAAATAATGAAGATAAGTTGGAATGGATTTTCTAAAAAATCATACCAAGAGCGCCTCGAGCTGTTACAAGCTCAGGCGCTCCTTAGTCCTGAGAGACAAGAGAGTTTGGAGCAGGATGAACAGATTAGCGTGACTGTCGCAGACCAGCTGAGTGAGAATGTAGTGGGGACTTTTTCTCTGCCTTATTCATTGGTCCCAGAGGTTCTCGTTAACGGTCAGGAATACACAGTTCCCTATGTGACAGAAGAACCGTCCGTGGTTGCTGCGGCCAGCTATGCCAGTAAAATCATCAAGCGAGCAGGCGGTTTTACTGCTCAAGTCCATGAGCGCCAGATGATTGGACAGGTAGCCCTTTATCAAGTTGCTAATCCTGAACAAGCGCAAGAAAAGATTGCCGGCAAGAAGGCAGAACTCTTGGAACTTGCCAATCAAGCCTACCCGTCTATCGTTAAACGAGGAGGCGGTGCGCGTGATCTACATGTAGAACAGATAAAAGGTGAAACAGATTTCCTTGTCGTCTATCTTCATGTAGATACCCAAGAAGCTATGGGGGCCAATATGCTCAACACCATGCTGGAAGCCTTGAAACCAGTTTTAGAAGAACTTAGTCAAGGACAGAGTCTCATGGGAATCCTGTCTAATTACGCGACCGATTCTCTAGTGACTGCAAGCTGTCGCATCGCCTTTCGCTACTTGAGCCGCCAAAAGGATCAAGGACGAGAAATTGCGGAGAAAATAGCTTTGGCTAGCCAGTTTGCGCAGGCAGATCCTTATCGAGCCACTACCCACAATAAAGGGATTTTTAATGGTATTGATGCCATTTTGATTGCCACAGGTAATGACTGGCGTGCTATTGAGGCAGGAGCTCATACCTTTGCCAGTCGAGATGGACATTACCAAGGTCTTAGCTCTTGGCGTCTAGACTTGGAGACAGAAGAATTAGTTGGTGAGATGACACTACCCATGCCTGTAGCGACCAAGGGTGGCTCTATCGGCCTTAACCCTCGTGTAGCCCTCAGTCACGAACTACTGGGAAATCCTTCTGCCAAAGAATTAGCCCAGATTATCGTGTCTATCGGGCTTGCACAAAACTTTGCGGCCCTGAAAGCCTTGGTGAGTACAGGGATTCAGCAAGGCCACATGAAATTGCAGGCCAAATCCTTAGCTCTTCTAGCAGGTGCTAGTGAATCCGAGGTAGCTCCCCTAGTCGAGCGCCTCATCGCAGATAAAACCTTTAACTTAGAGACAGCCCAGCGTTATTTAGAAAATTTAAGATCATAAAAAACTCAGACTAATTCGGTCTGAGTTTTCTTGTGCTTAAATACTTTTTCCTGGTAATAGTGTAACCGGTAGGAAGTAACCAGTTGTCGCGACTTCCTTGCCTTTAATCTTTTGCAAGAGAAGGTCAACAGTGAGGCAGGCAATTTCTTCCAAGGGTTGCTTGATAGTAGCCAGTTGAGGGTAGTAATTTTCGATAAAGTAGGTCCCATCATAGCCGATGACCTTGAGTTCTTCTGGAACAGAAATGCCCAGTTCATGAGCAATTTTAATGACCAGAATAGCTGTCAAATCATCTGAAGCAAAGATGGCATCTGGTTTTTGACGAGTCAAGATATTCTTGATTTCCATTTCTTTTCTGACGGGAGAAAAGTCACTGGAAACATTGATAATAGGAGCTTTTGGGAGTACAGATGCAAAACCAGCGTGGCGTAGTCCAGTTGGCGAATTAGAATTGTCATTCCCTGTAATCATGATGATAGACTGGGCACCTGTTTTGACTAAGGTCTGGGCAGCAAGAGCCCCACCAGCATAGTTGTCAGAGGAAACGACAGGGATGTCTGGTGATAGGTTTCGGTCAAAGGAAATAATCGGCGCCGTCACGCGATTGTAGTCTTCGATTCCCAAGTTGTGACTACCCGAAATGATGCCGTCCACCTGATTGGCTTCTAACATTTCGATGTATTCGCGTTCCTTCTCAGAATCGTGCTCGCTGTTGCAGATGATGGTCTTGTAACCATTTTTGAAGAGTTGGTGTTCCAGCTTGTCAATCAATTCTGCATAGAAAACGTTGGAAATATTGGGGAAAATCAAACCGATTAACTTAGCTGATTTTCCTTGCAGACTACGAGCTAGGTTGTTGGGTTTATAGCCCAATTCTCGCATAGCTTCATTAACCTTTTGAATGGTTTTCTCAGAGAGATAACCATTTTTATTGATAACCCGAGAAACGGTAGTAGGACTGACGCCTGCAAGTTTGGCGACATCAGTTAGTTTTGTGACCATAATCTAATTCATAGTAAGTTCCAGTTGGGTTTCCAGATTTAATCAGGATACCATTTTGGTCTGCATGTGGGAAGACACGACCAGAAAATACTTTTTCTCCTTTATTAATGAAAATTTCAAAGACAGAATTATCGATGAAAATCGTAGCAGTAGTAGCTTGATTGTCGATAGGGCAAGAGCGAGTTGTTCCAAATTCTTGGGCATACTGTTCACCAGCATGGCTACGATCCACTGTCACTTGACCATTTACAAGGTCAAAGTTGATGGAAAGTCCCTTGCCTTCTTGATCAGCAAGTAAGATAATCTCGCTCTGGATATTGGCTTCCAAGTTGAGTTCAAGTTCGTAAGTGTTCTTGGTTTTGGAACGGTTTGAGAAGGCTTCTTCAGAGGCACGAAGGTCCTTGACAGCTGCAACTGGGTATTGGTAGAGTTTGCCGTCTTTGATAGTGAGTTCCTTGACCAAAGAGAAGGTTCCTTGGTGGTCAAAACGGTCAGATGGGTAAGAAACATCTGGCAAACCAAGCCAGCTGACAGCTAGAGCACGTCCATCAGGAGCGTTGAAGGCTTGAGTTGCATAGGCTTCGAAACCATAGTCCATGTTTTGAAGTTGAGATACATCTACCATTTTAGCATTTTCAGGGTCAAAGGAAGCCCCAATCTTATACATATTTGGAAAGATATTATCGTAGTCTAGAACTTTCTTATCCAATCCTTGTGGGCAGTAGAGAAGGACAGGTTGTTCCCCTACAAAGACCAGATTTGGACATTCCATCATGTAGGCAGTACGGTCGTTAGCAAAGTCAAGGTTGCCAACGGCTTGCCAGTTTGTGTAGTCGTTGTCTACAGCCTTATAAAGACGGACGAAGCCTTTTTTCTCCAAGTCTTGACCACCCACGATAGCATAGTATTGTCCCTTGAAGTTAAAAATTTGCGGATCACGGAAGTGGTCAGTAGAGTCTACTGGCTGGTCAATCAAGATCTTGTCAATCTTCGTAATTTTGCCATCCTTATCCATCAAAGCTCCAATCTGGTATGGGTGACGAATCCAGTTTTCATCACGAACATTTCCCGTATAAAATAGGAACAAGTTATCGCCAAACTGCATAGCAGAACCAGAGTAGGCACCGTGGCTATCTAATGGAGTATCGGGCAAAACTTTGACTCCGGTTTCTGTAAAGTGAACCAAGTCCTCACTTTCCAATTGCACCCAAGATTTCAAACCGTGGGCTGCACCAAAAGGAAAGTTCTGATAAAAAACAATCCACTTTCCATCAAAGTAAGAAAAGCCATTTGGGTCATTGAGAAGTCCTGTTTTTGGCTCAACATGGTAATGAGTATGCCATGGAGATTGTGCCATATTTTCCTTTATATGTTGAATTTCTTCTTGCGTCCAATCTTGATAAAGTCTGTAACGACGCTCAGTTGTCCATTCCATTCTTTCATTCCTCCAAAAATCTTATCACTTTTAATAGTAACCGTTTTCGATAAAAAATGCAAGCCTTTTATGTTGAAAAAGAGAAAAAACTGTCAAACGTTTATCACAAATCAAAACCAGAAAATCAATCAACTTTTCAATAAAAAATGAAAGATAATGAAATAAAAGCCTTTTTAACCAAGGTTTCAAACTTATTTTTTCAAGGAATACCTGATAAAATAGTCAAAAACAATCAATCTAAAGCGTGTCCACTAAGTGGATAGAATATTTTTCTGCAAAACGCTTGACATATTTCTAAAACGTGATAGAATAATACTCGTAGGGCGAATAAATCGCTTTCAAACATTTTACAAAATTTTTTATAAGGAGATTTTTGCAAATGACGAATACAGAAATTGCAAAAAAAGTCATCGAAGCCTTAGGTGGACGTGAGAACGTTAATAGTGTAGCTCACTGTGCGACTCGTCTTCGCGTTATGGTTAAAGATGAAGCAAAAATTAACAAAGATGCTATCGAGAACTTGGAAAAAGTTCAAGGTGCTTTCTTTAACTCAGGTCAATACCAAATCATCTTTGGTACTGGTACAGTAAACAAGATGTACGATGAAGTCGTAGCTCTTGGTTTGCCAACATCTTCTAAAGAAGATATGAAAGCAGAAGCTGCTAAACAAGGGAATTGGTTCCAACGTGCTATCCGTACATTCGGTGACGTCTTCGTTCCAATCATTCCAGTTATCGTAGCGACTGGTCTCTTCATGGGTGTTCGTGGTCTCTTGACTGCTCTCGGAATGACACTTCCACAAGATGTGACAACTTACACTCAAATCTTAACTGACACAGCTTTTATCATCTTGCCAGGATTGGTTGTTTGGTCAACATTCCGCGTATTCGGTGGTAATCCAGCCGTTGGTATCGTTCTTGGTATGATGCTCGTATCTGGCTCGCTTCCAAATGCCTGGGCTGTTGCTTCTGGTGGTGAAGTAACTGCAATGCAGTTCTTCGGATTTATCCCAGTTGTAGGTTTGCAAGGATCCGTTCTTCCAGCCTTCATCATCGGGGTTGTCGGAGCTAAATTTGAAAAAGCTGTTCGTAAGGTTGTTCCAGACGTTCTTGACCTCTTGGTAACACCATTCGTAACACTTTTGGTCATGTCAATTCTTGGTTTGTTTATTATCGGACCAGTCTTCCACGTTGTTGAAAACTACATCCTTCTTGGAACAAAAGCACTCCTTAACTTGCCATTCGGACTTGGTGGTTTCTTGATCGGTGGGGTTCACCAATTGATCGTCGTATCAGGTGTACACCACATCTTCAACTTGCTTGAAGTTCAATTGCTTGCGGCTGACCATGCTAACCCATTCAACGCTATCATTACTGCAGCTATGACTGCTCAAGGTGCTGCGACAGTAGCCGTTGGTGTGAAAACTAAAAATCCAAAACTTAAAACTCTTGCTTTCCCAGCTGCTCTATCTGCCTTCCTTGGTATTACTGAGCCAGCTATCTTCGGGGTTAACTTGCGTTTCCGTAAGCCATTCTTCCTTTCATTGATTGCTGGTGCAGTCGGTGGTGGATTGGCTTCTATCCTTGGACTTGCAGGTACTGGTAATGGTATCACCATCATCCCTGGCACAATGCTTTACATCGGTAACGGACAACTTGCACAATACCTTCTTATGGTAGCTGTATCATTCGTTCTTGGTTTCGCTCTTACTTATATGTTTGGTTATGAGGATGAAAAAGAAGTTGCTACTGAAGTTGAGACAGAACGTTTGGTCCAAGAAGAAACAACTGGTAACATTCCAGCAGCTCTTCAAAATGAAACACTTGTAACTCCTATCGTTGGTGATGTTGTTGCTCTTGCTGATGTCAATGACCCAGTCTTCTCAAGTGGAGCTATGGGGCAAGGTATCGCTGTGAAACCAAGCCAAGGTGTGGTATATGCACCAGCTGATGCTGAAGTTTCAATTGCCTTTCCAACAGGACACGCTTTTGGTTTGAAAACAACTGATGGTGCTGAAGTTTTGATCCACGTTGGTATTGATACTGTATCTATGGATGGTGAAGGTTTTGAAGCAAAAGTTGCTCAAGGTGACAAGGTTAAAGCTGGCGATGTTCTTGGAACATTTGACTCAAACAAAATCGCTGCAGCTGGACTTGATGATACAACAATGGTTATCGTTACAAATACAGCTGACTACGCTTCAGTAGCTCCAGTCGCAACAGGTTCAGTTGCGAAGGGGGATGCTGTGATTGAAGTGAAAATCTAATCAATCCTCTCTAATGTGAAAACGAACAAATGACATGTTTGTTCGTTTTTGCTTGAATGGTAAGATTTACAGAGGAAAATCTAAAAAATAGAGAAATTTAGACTTTCGAAATATGCTATAATAAAGAAAATAAAAACAAGAGGTTTATCATGACAAAATTATATGGAAGCTTGGAAGCGGGCGGTACAAAATTTGTCTGTGCTGTCGGTGATGAAAACTTTAACGTTGTAGAAAAAACACAATTTCCAACAACAACTCCAATCGAAACAATCGATAAAACCATCGAGTTCTTCTCAAAATTCGATAACCTTGCTGGTCTTGCAGTTGGTTCATTTGGTCCGATTGATATTGATAAAAACTCACAAACTTATGGCTTTATCACAACGACTCCAAAACCAAACTGGGCAAATGTGGACTTGCTTGGTGCCCTTCGTCGCGCCCTCAACGTGCCAATGTACTTCACTACAGACGTAAACAGCTCTGCTTATGGTGAAGTGGTTGCCCGTAACAATGCTGGTGGTCGTATCGAAAACTTGGTTTACTACACAATCGGTACAGGTATCGGTGCAGGTGTCATCCAACGTGGTGAGTTTATCGGTGGTGTGGGTCACCCTGAGATGGGTCATTATTATGTTGCTAGACATCCAATGGATATTGAAAAAGAGTTTAAGGGTGTTTGTCCTTTCCATAAGGGATGTCTGGAAGGCTATGCAGCTGGTCCAAGTTTGGAAGCTCGTACAGGTGTTCGTGGGGAAAACATTGAACTAAACAACCCTGTTTGG
>JAWHFN010000034.1:0-13361 GCA_032565555.1 Streptococcus mitis
TTTCGTTCCACTTGCTGAAATGTTCGGTTACGCAACTACTCTCCGTTCATCTACACAAGGACGTGGTACTTTCATGATGGTATTTGACCACTACGAAGATGTACCTAAGTCAGTACAAGAAGAAATCATTAAGAAAAACAAAGGTGAAGACTAATCTGTCCTCACTCTAGAAGGAAGTCACTTAGTGGCTTCCTTTTGTCTTTAGAAAATACCTCTAAATATGGTAAAATAGTAGGAGAATAATGTGAGGAAAATGAATGTCAAACAGTTTTGAAATTTTGATGAATCAACTGGGGATGCCTGCTGAAATGAGACAGGATCCTGCTTTATCACAGGCTGAGATTGAGCGAGTTGTGGTTCATAAAATTAGTAAGGTATGGGAGTTTCATTTCGTATTTTCTAATATTTTACCGATTGAAATCTTTTTAGAATTAAAGAAAGGTTTGAGTGAAGAATTTTCTAAGACAGGCAATAAAGCTGTTTTCGAAATCAAGGCTCGGTCTCAAGAATTTTCAAATCAGCTCTTGCAGTCCTACTATAGGGAGGCTTTCTCTGAAGGCCCATGTGCTAGCCAAGGTTTTAAATCCCTTTATCAGAATTTGCGAGTTCGTGCGGAGGGTAATCAGCTATTTATTGAAGGTTCTGAGGCGATTGATAAGGAACACTTTAAGAAAAATCACCTTCCTAATTTAGCTAAACAACTTGAAAAATTTGGCTTTCCAACTTTTACTTGTCAAGTAGAGAAAAATGATGTGCTGACCCAAGAGCAGGAAGAGGCCTTTCATGCTGAAAATGAGCAGATTGTTCAAGCGGCCAATGAGGAAGCGCTCCGTGCTATGGAACAACTAGAACAGATGGCACCACCTCCAGCTGAAGAGAAACCAGCCTTTGATTTTCAAGCTAAAAAAGCTGCAGCTAAACCTAAGTTGGACAAGGCGGAGATTACTCCTATGATTGAAGTGACGACTGAGGAAAATCGTCTGGTCTTTGAAGGGGTTGTGTTTGATGTGGAGCAAAAAGTGACCAGAACAGGGCGTGTTTTGATCAACTTTAAAATGACAGACTACACTTCCAGTTTTTCTATGCAAAAGTGGGTTAAGAACGAGGAAGAGGCTCAGAAATTTGATCTAATTAAGAAAAATTCTTGGCTCCGAGTTCGTGGGAATGTAGAGATGAATAACTTCACACGAGATTTGACTATGAATGTGCAGGATGTGCAGGAAGTTGTTCACTATGAGCGGAAGGATTTGATGCCAGAAGGTGAGCGCCGGGTTGAGTTTCATGCTCATACTAATATGTCGACTATGGATGCACTACCCGAGGTAGAAGAGATCGTTGCGACAGCTGCTAAATGGGGACACAAGGCAGTTGCAATCACCGACCATGGAAATGTTCAATCCTTCCCACACGGCTATAAGGCTGCTAAGAAAGCGGGGATCCAGCTAATCTATGGAATGGAAGCCAATATCGTGGAGGACCGTGTCCCTATCGTCTATAACGAAGTGGAGATGGACTTGTCGGAAGCGACCTACGTGGTCTTTGACGTGGAAACGACGGGACTTTCAGCTATCTATAATGATTTGATTCAGGTTGCGGCCTCTAAGATGTACAAGGGGAATGTCATTGCTGAATTTGATGAATTTATCAATCCTGGTCATCCCTTGTCAGCTTTTACTACTGAGTTGACTGGAATTACAGATGACCATGTCAAAAATGCCAAACCACTAGAACAAGTTCTGCAAGAATTCCAAGAATTCTGCAAGGATACAGTCTTAGTTGCCCACAATGCGACCTTTGACGTTGGATTTATGAATGCTAATTATGAGCGTCATGGTCTGCCAAGGATTAGTCAGCCAGTTATCGATACGTTAGAGTTTGCTAGAAACCTCTACCCTGAGTATAAGCGTCATGGTTTAGGACCTTTGACCAAGCGTTTTGGTGTGGCCTTAGAACATCACCACATGGCCAACTACGATGCGGAAGCTACTGGTCGTCTGCTCTTCATCTTTATCAAAGAGGTAGCAGAAAAACATGGTGTGATCGATCTAGTTAGACTTAATATTGATTTGATTAGTCCAGATTCTTATAAAAAAGCTCGGATTAAACATGCGACCATTTATGTCAAGAATCAAGTAGGACTAAAAAATATCTTTAAGCTGGTTTCCTTGTCTAATACTAAGTACTTTGAAGGGGTGCCACGGATTCCGAGAACGGTTTTAGATGCCCATCGGGAAGGTTTGATTTTAGGTTCAGCTTGCTCTGAAGGTGAAGTTTTTGATGCAGTCGTTTCCCAAGGTGTGGATGCGGCGGTTGAGGTGGCCAAGTATTATGACTTTATTGAGATCATGCCACCAGCTATCTATGCGCCATTGATCGCCAAGGAGCAGGTCAAGGATATGGAAGAACTACAGACCATTATCAAAAATTTGATAGAGGTCGGCGACCGTCTTGGCAAGCCCGCTTTGGCTACGGGAAATGTCCACTATATCGAACCAGAAGAAGAGATTTACCGTGAAATTATCGTCCGTAGTTTGGGACAGGGGGCGATGATTAACCGAACTATTGGTCATGGCGAACATGCCCAACCAGCACCACTTCCCAAGGCTCATTTTAGAACGACCAATGAAATGTTGGATGAATTTGCATTCTTGGGAGAGGAATTAGCTCGCAAATTGGTTATTGAAAACACCAATGCCTTGGCAGATATCTTTGAACCTGTTGAGGTAGTTAAGGGTGACTTGTATACGCCTTTCATTGACAAGGCTGAAGAAACAGTTGCTGAGTTGACCTATAAGAAAGCTTTTGAGATTTATGGAAATCCGCTGCCAGATATTGTTGATTTGCGGATTGAAAAAGAATTGACTTCCATTCTGGGGAATGGATTTGCTGTGATTTATCTGGCATCGCAGATGCTGGTTCAACGTTCCAATGAACGGGGTTACTTGGTTGGTTCTCGTGGGTCTGTCGGTTCTAGTTTTGTTGCGACCATGATTGGGATTACGGAGGTTAATCCTCTCTCTCCTCACTATGTCTGTGGTCAGTGTCAGTACAGTGAGTTTATCACCGATGGTTCTTACGGTTCAGGATTTGATATGCCCAATAAGGACTGTCCAAACTGTGGTCATAAACTCAGCAAAAATGGGCAGGATATTCCGTTTGAGACCTTCCTAGGTTTTGATGGGGACAAGGTTCCCGATATTGACTTGAACTTCTCGGGAGAAGATCAGCCTAGCGCCCACTTGGATGTGCGTGATATCTTTGGTGAAGAATATGCCTTCCGTGCAGGAACAGTTGGTACAGTAGCTGCCAAGACCGCTTATGGATTTGTTAAGGGCTATGAGAGAGATTATGGCAAGTTTTATCGTGATGCAGAGGTGGAACGTTTAGCCCAGGGAGCTGCTGGTGTCAAACGAACGACAGGACAACACCCAGGGGGAATCGTTGTTATTCCTAACTACATGGATGTCTACGACTTTACGCCTGTCCAGTATCCAGCAGATGACGTGACGGCTGAATGGCAAACGACTCACTTTAACTTCCACGATATTGATGAGAACGTCCTTAAACTTGATGTACTGGGACATGATGATCCGACCATGATTCGAAAACTCCAGGACTTGTCTGGGATTGATCCCAATGAAATTCCTATGGATGATGAAGGAGTTATGGCTCTCTTTTCTGGGACTGATGTGCTAGGGGTAACACCTGAGCAAATCGGAACTCCGACTGGCATGTTGGGGATTCCAGAATTTGGAACCAACTTTGTACGTGGGATGGTAGATGAGACGCATCCGACGACTTTTGCAGAGTTGCTTCAGCTCTCAGGTCTGTCCCATGGTACAGATGTGTGGTTGGGAAATGCTCAGGATTTGATTAAGCAAGGGATTGCGGACCTATCGACTGTTATCGGTTGTCGGGACGACATCATGGTTTACCTCATGCATGCGGGTCTGGAACCTAAGATGGCCTTTACCATCATGGAACGGGTACGTAAGGGCTTGTGGCTGAAGATTTCAGAAGAGGAGAGAAATGGCTATATCGAAGCCATGAAGGCTAATAAGGTGCCAGAGTGGTATATCGAGTCCTGTGGGAAAATTAAGTACATGTTCCCCAAAGCCCATGCGGCAGCCTACGTTATGATGGCCTTGCGTGTAGCTTACTTCAAGGTTCACCATCCAATTTATTACTACTGTGCTTACTTCTCCATCCGTGCTAAGGCTTTTGATATCAAGACCATGGGTGCGGGCTTGGATGCCATCAAACGTAGAATGGAAGAAATCTCTGAAAAACGGAAGAACAATGAAGCCTCTAATGTGGAAATTGATCTTTATACAACTCTTGAGATTGTCAATGAGATGTGGGAACGAGGTTTCAAGTTTGGCAAACTCGATCTCTACCGTAGTCAGGCGACAGAGTTCCTCATCGATGGGGGCACCCTCATTCCGCCTTTTGTAGCAATGGATGGTCTGGGAGAGAACGTTGCTAAGCAGTTGGTGCGAGCGCGTGAAGAGGGAGAATTCCTCTCAAAAACAGAACTACGCAAACGTGGTGGACTCTCATCAACCTTGGTTGAAAAGATGGATGAAATGGGGATTCTCGGCAATATGCCAGAGGATAACCAGTTGAGTTTGTTTGATGAGTTGTTTTAAAAAAATTGTTTAATCATCTATCCAAAGAGGCTAATGTATATCCAATAGATTTACATTGGCTTTCTTTTTTGTTAAAATAGTCTATAGAAAGAGGGTGAGAGTATGTCAAAGACGAGTATGAGCATCCGTTTGGATAGTGAGGTTAAGGAGCAAGCCCAACAGGTGTTTAATAATCTGGGGATGGATATGACGACTGCCATCAATATTTTCCTTCGTCAAGCTATTCAATATCAGGGTTTACCTTTCGATGTTAGACTAGACGAGAGTCGGAAGTTGCTTGAGGTATTAACGGATTTAGACCAAAATCGTAATATGAGCCAATCCTTTGAATCAGTCTCTGACTTGATGGAGGATTTGCGTGCTTAAGATTCGTTATCATAAACAGTTTAAAAAAGATTTTAAGTTGGCTATGAAGCGTGGTTTGAAGGCAGAATTATTAGAAGAAGTTTTAAATTTTCTTGTTCAAGAAAAAGAACTTCCTGCTAGATATCGTGATCATCAATTGACGGCATCCAAGCATTTTCAAGGGGTTCGTGAATGCCATATCCAGCCGGATTGGCTCCTGGTATATAAAGTAGACAAGGAAGAATTGATTTTAAATTTGCTGAGGACAGGCAGTCATAGTGATTTGTTTTAATAAATTTTAAGGGGGTTCTCATGAAACTAAGAATATTCGCGGAATATAAGCCGGCTGAGAAGGTCTTTGAATATCAATTAGAACTTGCTGATAAGACAATTCTTCTATCAACAGCACTCTTGTCAGGTGCCATTGCTTTAGCAGGATTATTCTCTGCTTTGAAAGAAAAATAAAAATAGAAAAGAGAAAACAACATGGTTTTACCAAATTTTAAAGAAAATCTAGAAAAATATGCGAAATTATTGGTTGCGAACGGAATTAACGTGCAACCTGGTCACACTTTGGCTCTCTCTATCGATGTGGAGCAACGTGAGTTGGCGCATCTAATCGTGAAAGAAGCTTATGCCTTGGGTGCGCATGAGGTTATCGTTCAGTGGACAGATGATGTCATTAACCGTGAGAAATTTCTCCATGCTCCGATGGAGCGTCTGGACAATGTGCCAGAATACAAGATTGCTGAGATGAACTATCTTTTGGAGAACAAAGCTAGCCGTCTTGGGGTTCGTTCTTCTGATCCGGGTGCCTTGAACGGAGTGGATGCTGACAAGCTTTCAGCTTCTGCTAAAGCTATGGGACTTGCTATGAAGCCAATGCGCATCGCAACGCAATCCAACAAGGTTAGCTGGACGGTAGCAGCTGCTGCTGGACTTGAGTGGGCTAAGAAAGTCTTCCCAAATGCTGCGAACGATGAAGAAGCAGTCGATCTCCTTTGGGACCAAATTTTCAAAACTTGCCGTGTCTATGAAGAAGATCCTGTTAAGGCTTGGGAAGAGCATGCAGCTATCCTTAAGAGTAAGGCAGATATGCTTAATAAAGAACAATTTTCAGCCCTTCACTACACAGCGCCAGGGACAGATTTAACACTTGGTTTGCCGAAGAACCACGTTTGGGAATCAGCTGGTGCTATCAATGCACAGGGCGAAGGATTCTTGCCAAATATGCCGACAGAGGAAGTCTTCACAGCGCCTGATTTCCGTCGCGCAGATGGTTATGTCACTTCTACAAAACCGCTTAGCTATAACGGAAATATTATTGAAGGTATTAAGGTAACCTTTAAGGATGGACAAATCGTGGATATTTCAGCTGAGAAGGGTGATCAGGTCATGAAAGACCTTGTCTTTGAAAATGCGGGTGCGCGTGCCTTGGGTGAATGTGCCTTGGTACCAGATCCAAGCCCAATTTCTCAGTCAGGCATTACCTTCTTTAACACCCTTTTCGATGAGAATGCTTCAAACCACTTGGCTATCGGTGCAGCCTATGCGACTAGCGTCGTTGGTGGAGCAGAGATGAGCGAAGAGGAACTTGAAGCTGCAGGGCTTAACCGTTCAGATGTTCACGTGGACTTTATGATTGGGTCTAGTCAAATGGATATCGATGGTATCCGTGAGGATGGGACACGTGTACCACTCTTCCGTAACGGAGATTGGGCAAATTAAGGAGATAATATGTTAGGAAGTATGTTCGTTGGTCTCCTAGTGGGATTTTTAGCAGGTACTCTGACCAATCGTGGAGAACGCATGGGATGTTTTGGAAAAATGTTTCTGGGCTGGATTGGTGCTTTTATAGGCCACTTGCTTTTTGGAACTTGGGGACCGATAATAGCAGGAACTGCCATTATTCCGGCAGTACTAGGTTCCATGATTGTCTTAGCAATTTTCTGGAGACGAGGAAGTTAATTTCCTAAATCTGAAATGAAAAGGAGGTTGGTCATTGAGACAGCCTCCTTTTGATATGATATGATATAATAGTTCTATGAGATTAGATAAATTTTTAGTTGCCTGCGCTGTGGGGAGCCGAACTGAGGTCAAAAACTTGCTCAAGGCTGGGCGCGTGACTGTAAATGGTAAAAAAGAGAAATCAGCTAAATTGCAGATTGATGAAAAAATAGATGAGATTCGCTTTGATGGGCAAGTGTTGGAGTATGAAGAGTTTGTCTACTACATGATGAACAAGCCCCAAGGGGTTATTTCAGCGACTGAAGATCCTAAACACAGAACGGTGTTGGACTTGTTGGATGACTTGGCTCGGAGCAAGGAAGTTTTCCCAGTAGGGCGCTTGGATATTGACACGCATGGTCTTTTGCTCTTGACCAATGATGGCCAGCTTGCCCATGCTCTTCTTTCGCCAAAGCGTCATGTGGATAAGACCTATCTGGCTCAGGTCAAGGGAATTATGACCCAAGAAGACGTAGAGACATTTGCCAAGGGCATTCCGCTCAAAGACTTTACCTGTCAGCCCGCTAGACTGGAGATTCTTTCCACAGATGCAGAAAAGAATCAGAGCCAAATCTGTGTGACTATTGCAGAAGGGAAGTTTCATCAGGTCAAGCGTATGGTGGGCTACTGTGGCAAGGAAGTAGTAGACTTGCAACGCTTGACTATGGGAACGCTAGTATTGGATGAGAACTTAGAACGAGGGGAATGGCGTCGCTTGACCAAGGAGGAATTGGAAAATCTTCTTGCTAGTATTGCTTAATTTGGTTTATATTCGAAAAAGGTGAGGGAGAATGTCCTTGCCTTTTATGTTTTTCAGTTGCTTCCTTTGTGAAAAGAGTTATAATAGACTGTAGAATAAAAGGAGGAATCTATGAACGCGATTCAAGAATCATTTACTGATAAACTATTTGCCAACTATGAAGCAAATGTAAAATACCAAGCGATTGAAAATGCTGCCAGCCACAACGGAATTTTTGCAGCTCTAGAACGTCGCCAAAGCCATGTAGACAACACACCTGTTTTCTCATTGGATTTGACCAAGGACAAGGTAACCAACCAGAAAGCGTCTGGTCGTTGCTGGATGTTTGCGGCTCTCAATACCTTCCGCCACAAGCTCATCTCACAATACAAACTAGAAAATTTTGAATTGTCACAGGCCCACACCTTCTTCTGGGATAAGTATGAAAAATCCAACTGGTTCTTGGAGCAAGTCATTGCGACTGCAGACCAAGAATTGACGAGCCGTAAGGTTAAATTCCTACTTCAAACACCACAACAAGACGGTGGTCAGTGGGATATGGTCGTTTCTCTCTTTGAGAAATACGGTGTCGTGCCTAAGTCAGTTTACCCTGAGTCTGTTTCATCTAGTAGCAGTCGTGAGCTAAATGCAGTCCTTAACAAATTGCTTCGCCAAGATGCTCAAATCTTGCGTGACTTGCTCGCTTCTGGCGCAGACCACGCGACTGTTCAAGATAAGAAAGAAGACCTCTTGCAAGAAATCTTTAATTTCCTTGCTATGTCCCTAGGCCTTCCACCACGTAAATTTGACTTTGCTTATCGCGATAAGGATAACAACTACCAAAGCGAAAAGGGCATCACACCACAAGAGTTTTACAAGAAATATGTCAATCTTCCTCTAGAGGACTATGTTTCTGTTATCAATGCCCCAACTGCTGACAAGCCTTACGGCAAATCTTACACAGTTGAGATGTTGGGGAATGTGGTTGGTAGCCGTGCGGTTCGTTACATCAATGTACCGATGGAACGCTTGAAAGAATTAGCGATTGCCCAAATGCAAGCAGGTGAGACTGTTTGGTTTGGATCAGATGTCGGTCAACTCAGCAATCGTAAAGCTGGGATCCTTGCGACAGATGTTTATGACTTTGAATCAAGCATGGACATTAAACTCACTCAAGACAAGGCTGGACGTTTGGATTACAGTGAGAGCTTGATGACCCACGCCATGGTCTTGACAGGTGTGGATTTGGATGAAAATGGCAAGTCAACCAAGTGGAAGGTTGAAAACTCATGGGGAGACAAGGTTGGTACAGATGGTTACTTTGTTGCTTCAGATGCTTGGATGGACGAATACACTTATCAAATTGTTGTTCGTAAGGAATTACTAACAGCAGAAGAACTAGCTACCTATGAAGCAGAACCAATCGTCCTTGCACCATGGGATCCAATGGGTGCCTTGGCCGAATAAAAGTATAGAAAAAAGGAATCAGATTTTAGAACCTGATTCCTTTTAAGTTGCTTGATTACATGATGTGAAGAACATGTGCCACAATACCCACTGCGAAGAGTACAAGGATAATAGTGATTGGAGATACTTTTTTCTTAAGCAAGTACATGCAAAGGAAAGTAAGGAGTAGTCCTGATAGTCCAGGGATCAACATATCCAAGTTTTGTTGGAAAGTAGTAACTTTTTCAGGTGTTTGAGACAATCCTTGTCCTACTTGTGCGAATGCTTCTTGGATACCTTTAGATCCTTCTGGCAATTTATCCCAATGGATATAAGCCTTTTCATCTAGTTGAACTTTGGCAACATCGAAAGCAAATTTAATATTTACCCAACGTTGAACAAGGACAGCAAGAATGAACATACCAAGGATAGAAGCTCCTTTAGTGATGTCTTGAAGGATACCGCCAGACATATCTTTAGTGATTTCTGATCCAGCCTTGTATCCAATCTCTTGTGTATACCACAAGAATGACATACGAATCAAGTTCCAAAGAACGAAGAAGAGGATTGGACCTAAGATATTACCAGTAAGGGCAAGTGAAGCACCGAGTGATCCAAGGATTGGGCGTACTGTAAACCAGAATACTGGGTCACCGATACCAGCAAGAGGTCCCATCA
The DNA here is from genome assembly GCA_032565555.1 of Streptococcus mitis. Classification (GTDB taxonomy): domain Bacteria; phylum Bacillota; class Bacilli; order Lactobacillales; family Streptococcaceae; genus Streptococcus; species Streptococcus mitis_DM. The sequence continues at coordinate 9,865 of JAWHFN010000034.1, forward strand.
TACCGATTTTAACCCCTTGGATAGCAGCGTCATCAATTTCAACACCGTTAGCACGTTCTTCTTCAAGTGCAAGAGTAACCCCCATGATTGGAGCGGCTACGTATGGGTGAGTGTTGAAGAACTCAAGATGGCGTTCAAGAGCAGCGATTTGATCTTCTTTTTTAGTGTAGAGTTTTTTAAGAGCTGGAATTAATGAGTAAGCCCAACCCAAGTTTTGCATACGTTCATAGTTCCAAGAACCTTGTAAGAAAGTTGAACGCCACCAAACTTTTTTACGATCTGATTTAGTTAATTGAAGTTTTTCAGTCATGATGTTTTCAGTCCTTTCTTATCTTAGTAGTCTTCTAGGATATCGCCGATTGGGTCGTTAGAAGTTGCGGCTCCACCGCCACCGTTTCCACCAGTTTTAGAAAGGTGAAGGTAGATAAGAGCGATAGCAACACCGATAGCACCAAATCCGATTAGAGTAATATCTGACACGGCAGCAAGCACGAAACCGATAGCGAAGAATGGCCATACTTCACGAGTTGCCATCATGTTGATAACCATAGCGTAACCAACGGCAACAACCATACCACCACCAATAGCCATACCATCTTTAAGCCAATCAGGCATAGCATTTAGAATGCTTTGTACGGTTTCAGTTGGTACCATTAGAAGGAGTGCTGCAGGGACTGCAATACGAAGACCTTGAAGAAGAAGTGCGACAAAGTGAGCACGTTCAACTGCTTTGAAGTCACCTTTTTTAGCAGAAGCATCAGCAGTGTGAACCAATCCGACAGAGAGTGTACGGACAATCATAGTCAAGAATAGACCAGCAACTGCAAGAGGGATAGCAACCGCTTGGGCAACACCGATACCTGTCTTAGTAAAGTCGCCACCAAGAACCATGATAATGGCAGCAGCAACAGAAGCAAGAGCAGCGTCAGGAGCTACGGCAGCTCCGATGTTAGCCCAACCAAGGGCGATCATTTGAAGAGAACCACCAAGGATAATCCCTGCTTCAAGGTTACCAGTAACAAGACCGATAAGGGTACAAGCTACGATTGGTTGATGGAATTGGAACTGGTCGAGGATACCTTCAAGACCTGCTAGGAAGGCTACAACGACTACTAAAACCATAGAAATAATAGACATCTTTAAAATCCTTTCATAAAATCGATTATTGCACGTTTGCTTTGTTGATCAAGTCAAACAAATCTTTTTTCGTGTCGTTTGGTACTTTACGTACATCAAATTCAACACCAAGGTCACGCATTTTTTCAAATGTAGCAACGTCATCTTTGTCCATAGACAAAACGTTGTTGACCATTGTTTTACCTGTTGAGTGAGCCATTGATCCTACGTTAAGGGTCTTGATTGGCACGCCACCTTCGATTGCACGAAGCGCATCTTGAGGTGTTTCAAACAAGATAAGGGCATGTGTTTCTCCAAAGCGTGGGTCTTTTGAAACCTCAATCAATTTTTGAATTGGAACCACATTGGCTCTGACATTATTTGGAGCTGCTTGTTTAATCAATTCTTTACGAAGATCGTCGTTGGCAACGTTATCTGAAGCAACGATAATACGGTCTGCTTTTGAATCTGGAGTCCAAGCAGTTGCAACCTGACCGTGAAGGAGACGTGTGTCAAGACGAGCAAGATTGATTTTCAATTTACCATCCCCGATAACAGTTCCTTCTGGGATAGCAGCTTGGGCAACTGGAGCAGCTGCAGCACTTGCAACTTCTTCAACTGGATTTAACTCTTCTGGAAGAGCTTTGATGCCATCTTTGGCTTCTTTAATAATATTAGCAGCGACTTTTTCTACACCTGCAGCAGCGTCCATCAGGCGCTCTGTGTAGGCTTGGATTAACATCGGTAAGTTAAGTCCTGTGATGATGGCAAACTTACGCTCAGGATTTTCTCCCATCACGCGACTAGCTTGGTTGAATGGAGATCCACTCCAAAGGTCAGCCAAAACTAGAACCTCATCTTCTGCGTCAAATGCAGCAACAGCGTTATTAAACTTAGCGTATAAATCATCAGGACCTTCATTTGGCATAAAGGTTACAACTTGAACCTTTTCTTGTTCACCAAAGATCATAGATCCTGACTGATGAATACCCGCAGCAAATTCGCCGTGGCTCGCAATAATGATTCCGATACTCATTATTGTCATTCCTCCTTTTTGTTTTAGTTTTCGTTTAAGAAAACTTTAAGACTGTTTAAGTATAAACCGTTTTCATCTAAAAATCAACTATTTATCATAAAATAATTAAAAAGATTACATTTGAAAATATTGATATATTGAGTTTTAGAGAGGTTTTTTTGAATCCTTATTAAAAAATTTAATATAAAAAAGTTGGAAGCGTATTCCAACTTTTAAAATAGGTTTCTATTAGATTAGTGGGTGAAGTCGAGTACCATACGTCCTTGGATTTGACCTTTTTCCATTTCGTCGAAAATGGCTACGGCATCTTCTATTGGACGTTTTTGAACAACTGGAACTACCAAACCTTCTGCACCGAATTGGAAGGCTTCTTCCAAGTCTTTACGAGTTCCAACAAGAGAACCGATGACTTGGATTCCATCTAGAACGGTTTTGACGATGCTGAGTTCCATCATTTCAGAAGGAAGACCAACAGCGACGACGCGACCACCGGCACGAACTGAGTCAACAGCCTGGTTGAAGGCAACTTTAGACACAGCAGTTACGACAGCTGAATGAGCTCCGCCATCAGTTTTTTCCTTGATAAGTCCAGGTACATCTTCAACTTCGAGTCCGTTAATAACAATGTCAGCGCCTACTTCTTTTGCAAGGGCAAGTTTGTCGTTATTGATATCAACTGCGATGACATGAGCATTGAATACTTTTTTAGCGTATTGAACAGCTAGGTTACCAAGTCCACCAGCACCGTAAAGAACAACCCATTGACCTGGTTCAACTTTTGCTTCTTTTATAGCTTTATAGGTTGTTACACCAGCACATGTGATAGATGAAGCTTGGGCTGGATCAAGTCCGTCAGGAACTTTAACAGCATAGTCTGCAGTTACGATACATTGTTCAGCCATACCACCATCTACTGAGTAGCCGGCATTTTTCACTGTACGGCAAAGGGTTTCGCGACCAGTTGTACAGTATTCGCAAGTGCCACATCCTTCAAAGAACCAAGCAACGCTGACGCGGTCGCCGACTTTAAGGCTTTTTACATCTGGGGCAATTTCCTTAACGATACCAACACCTTCATGTCCTAGAACACGGCCTGGTACTTGGCCAAAGTCACCATGGGCAACGTGGAGGTCAGTGTGGCAAACACCACAGTATTCAATTTCTACAAGTGCTTCCCCAGTTTCAAGTGGACGGAGTACTTTTTCTTCAACAGCAACACCAGTGCTTTCTGGATTTACAACAACAGCTTTCATAGCTATCCTCCTTGATATTAACTGAGAGCAGGAGAAACAGGACTGGATTGATTTTGTGTCAACAGAGTCGAGTGTGACGAGCTCTCTTGTAT